>NZ_JBIUVK010000004.1:194440-250899 GCF_044742865.1 Pseudomonas sp. NPDC087814
GGGGGGGGGCCCGTGCCCGCCACGGCGGTCAACCACCCCCCTTTCTTCCACCCCCCCCCCCCCCCCCCCCCCCCCCCCCCGCTCCCACATTGGATTTATGTTGCCAGTTGGATTTCGGTTTTGATCAGGCCACCGGGCACTCTCGATCCAGCGCTCTATCCACCAACAACAATCCCAACTCCAGCAGTTGTTGCATCGCCAATACCAGGCTGCGGTCTTTGCCATCAATGTTTTCGGAAAGGTCCAACGCCATTGCATTGGCAGACTGGAGTGTTTCGTAGGCGTTGCTCAGCAGTGCTTCCGTTTCAACGTTGGCTGATACGGTGAACAGACTGAAGTGGTTTTTTTCATTGGTGGACGCTTTGGTTTCGGCGGGTTTCAGGTAGTGATCGATAGCCCGCTGGGCGGCGTCCTGAAGCTTGGTTTTTTCAGACTTGGAGCCAGACGTTACTGGCGGATTGGGCGTGACTTTGTACATGCAATGACTCTCCATTCAATTGGAGCTCACCACATCTGCGACCAAGCAGGAGGGTGGCGAGCTGTACGCAGGTTGGTCGACCAGGGAATGGAAACCCGGCAGGGCCAGGGCCCTCCCACGCGCAGCTCGCCATAAAGCGAACACGATAATGCCGCTTGCGCGGCACTGTGCGCCATTCTAACCCGGGCGACCAAACCCGATCGCTGATGAGCAGCGACTTGGAGAGGCTAGCGGCGAGTTAAGGCTGCTGCAAGCCATAGAGATCGTAGGAAAAATCACCGATCTACCGGGATCTTGATTATTCCTGAAGCGATACTT
Source organism: Pseudomonas sp. NPDC087814 (assembly GCF_044742865.1). NCBI lineage: Bacteria > Pseudomonadati > Pseudomonadota > Gammaproteobacteria > Pseudomonadales > Pseudomonadaceae > Pseudomonas > Pseudomonas sp. NPDC087814. The sequence continues at coordinate 195,237 of NZ_JBIUVK010000004.1, forward strand.
CGGCAAGGCGCGGCTTTAGAAACTCCAGGGCATCTTTAAACACCTGATGCCACTCTTCTGACGGTTCGCTCGCCAGCGGGTGCCAGAAGAACTGGAACTCGTGGCCGCCATCATCCTTTGCAAAATGGGTCCAGGTATCTGGCAGGTCTTCAGGGATCAGGCATTGATGAAAGGCCCATGTATGCCCCGTGGACGCTGAGTGCCAAGTGCCCAGGTCACGTATCACCTTGCCGGTTATCCCGGCCTCTTCAAGCAACTCTCTAACTGCCGCAGCCTCGGTACTTTCGCCAGGCTCCAAGCTGCCCTTGACCAGTTGAAGACCTGCCAGTGGGTGTTTGAAGGCGAGGATTTCCAGGGATTGGCGGGTTCGCAGGATGACCGGACATGCCTTGTCTTTTCCCATCACGTTGTCCTTTTGCACATATTGGCGGCCAGCTATTGCACCACAGTCCGGCACATTTCCAATGCCGGGCGAAGACCTTGTGGCGAGGGAGCTTGCTCCCGCTGGACTGCGAAGCAGGCCCAAGTCAGCCACTTCAGTACATCTGACAGACCGTGTCACCCAGGCTTGGGGCCGCTGCGCAGCCCAGCGGGAGCAAGCTCCCTCGCCACAGGTTAGGTATGGATCGTTCCCACGCTCTGCGTGGGAATGCATCCCGTGACGCTCCGCGTCACCACTGCGCAAGACTTCAATGGACGCAGAGCGTCCGAGGCGGCATTCCCACGCAGAGTGTGGGAACGATCAAGGTCCTACAGCTACTTCCAACCTTTCATCAAACCTTCATCAAACGGTTTTACTCCAGTCATGTGCAAGTCATAGGGCTGACACAGCCCGCGCCTACTGTCGTTTGAACTCAAACGCAGCCACGGATGGCTGTTCAACCAGACAGAGAAGCCCATGACTCCAGCTATCCATGTCGATCATCTGAACAAGACCTTTGCGAAGAAATCCGCACTGGTCGACCTCGAGCTCACCGTTGCCACCGGTGAGATGGTCGCGCTGATTGGCGCTTCCGGCTCCGGCAAGTCCACCTTGCTGCGCCACCTCGCGGGCCTGGCCTGTTGCGACAAGAGCAACGGCGGCAGCGTCAAGGTGCTGGGCCGGGAAGTGCAGGCCAGCGGGCGGTTGAATGGCAAGGTGCGGCGCCTGCGCGCCGACATCGGTTACATCTTCCAGCAGTTCAACCTGGTCAACCGCCTGAGCGTGCTCGACAACGTACTGCTCGGTTGCCTGGGCCGCATGCCGCGCTGGCGCGGCAACCTCGGTTTGTTCAATGCCGAGGAAAAACAGTTCGCCATGGAATCCCTGGCCCGCGTCGGCCTGGCAGACCTGGCCAGCCAGCGCGCCTCCACCTTGTCCGGCGGCCAGCAGCAACGCGTGGCAATCGCCCGCGCTTTGACGCAACGCGCCGAAGTGATCCTGGCGGATGAACCCATCGCCTCCCTGGACCCGGAGTCGGCGCGCAAGGTCATGGAGATCCTCGCCGACATCAACGGCCGCGACGGCAAGACCGTGGTGGTCACCCTGCACCAGGTCGATTACGCCATGCGTTATTGCCCGCGAGCCGTGGCGCTCAAGGGCGGGCGGATTCACTTCGATGGCCAGGCCAGCGAGCTGAGCAGCCAGTTCCTCAACGATTTGTACGGTGCCGATGTCGACACCAGCCTGATGTTTTCCGACCAGACCCGCACACCCGTCGTCCCCGCACGGTTGGCCCTGGCCCGCGCTTGAAACCTTACTAACGACCCACAGGAATCCTCTCCATGTTGAACCGTATCGGTCATGTGTTTCTGTCTGCCGTGCTGCTTGCCAGCGTGGCCATGGGCACTGCCCAGGCCGCCGACAAGGCGATCAATTTCGGCATCATGTCCACCGAGTCTTCGCAGAACCTCAAGAGCATCTGGCAGCCCTTCCTGGATGACATGCACAAGAAGACCGGCCTCACCATCAACGCCACCTTCGCTTCCGACTACGCCGGCCTGATCCAGGGCATGCGCTTCAACAAAGTCGACGTGGCCTGGCTGGGCAACAAGGCCGCGATGGAAGCGGTGGACCGTTCCAACGGCGAAATCTTCGCCCAGACCGCCGCCGCCAACGGGGCTGCCGGTTACTGGAGCGTGCTGATCGTGCGCAAGGACAGCCCGATCAACAACGTCGATGACATGCTCAAGAACGCCAAGAACCTGACCTTCGGCAACGGTGACCCGAACTCCACTTCGGGCTACCTGGTACCCGGCTACTACGTGTTCGCCAAGAACCACGTCGACGCCGCCACCGCCTTCAAGCGCACCCTCAACTCCAGCCATGAAGTCAACGCATTGAGCGTGGCCAAGGGGCAGTTGGACGTCGCCACCTTCAACACCGAAAGCTGGGACCGCCTGGAAGTCACCCAGCCGGACAAGGCCGCCATGCTCAAGGTGATCTGGAAGTCGCCGCTGATCCCGGCCGACCCGATGGTGTGGAGCAAGGCCCTGAGCGACAGCGAGAAGACCAAGATCCGCGACTTCTTCGCCAACTACGGTGATACCGACGAAGAGAAGGCCGTGCTGAAGAACATGCAACTGGGCAAGTTCCTCAAGTCCAGCGACGACCAGTTGTTGCCGATCCGCCAACTGGAACTGTTCAAGCAGCGCACCACCATCAGCGCCGACGACAAGCTGGAAGCGGCTGACAAGGCCAGGAAGCTCGCCGACATCGACGCCGACCTGGCCAAGCTGCAAGAGCGCATCACCGAACTGGACAAGAAGACCGCAGCCAACGGCTAACCCCCTGTAGGAATCGGGTTCATGTGGGAGCGGGCTTGCTCGCGAATACGGTGTGTCATTCAACGCATCCGGCGACTGAGTCACCGCATTCGCGAGCAAGCCCGCTCCCACATTAAGCCCAGTTCCAACCCTACACCGAGAGTGACCCATGACTACCTTGCATGCTGAAGCAGTGGGCAAAAGGACTTGGCCGCAATACCTGGGCTGGGGCCTGTTCCTGATCCTGCTGGCCTGGGCCTGGCACGGCGCCGAGATGAACCCGCTGGCGCTGTACCGCGATTCCGGAAACATGGCGACCTTCGCCGCCGACTTCTTCCCGCCGGACTTCCACGAATGGCGCTCCTACCTCAAGGAGATGATCGTCACCGTGCAAATCGCCCTCTGGGGCACGGTGCTGGCGATCGTCTGCTCGGTGCCCCTGGGCATCCTATGCGCCGACAACATCACCCCATGGTGGATTCACCAGCCGCTGCGCCGGGTGATGGATGCCTTCCGTTCGATCAACGAAATGGTGTTCGCGATGTTGTTCGTGGTCGCCGTCGGCCTCGGTCCTTTTGCCGGTGTCCTGGCCTTGTGGATCAGCACCACCGGGGTCCTCGCCAAGCTGTTTGCCGAAGCCGTCGAAGCCATCGACCCGGGCCCCGTTGAAGGTGTGCGAGCCACCGGTGCCAGTGCCTTGCAGGAAGTGATCTACGGCGTGATCCCGCAAGTGATGCCGCTGTGGGTGTCCTACGCGCTCTACCGCTTCGAGGCCAACGTGCGTTCGGCGACGGTGGTGGGGATGGTCGGTGCCGGCGGGATCGGCGTGATCCTCTGGGAGAACATCCGCGCGTTCCAGTTCGTGCAGACCTGCGCGGTGCTGCTGGTGATCATCGTGGTGGTGAGCTGTATCGACGTGCTGTCCCAACGCCTGCGCAAGCAGTTCATCTGACGACGGAGGGGTGCCCCTGGGCGCTTTTTTTAAGCATGCAGTTGTCTAGACAAGATGAGCCGGTGTACCGCGAACTCGCCGACATCCTGCGCCGCGAACTGAGCAGCTACCAGGCCGGTGAATTCCTGCCGGGCGAGGTGCAACTGGCTGAACGCTTCGGCGTCAACCGCCACACCCTGCGCCGCGCCATCGACGAGCTGGTGTTCGAAGGCAGCCTGTTGCGCCGCCAGGGCAAGGGCACCCAGGTGCTGGACCGCCCGCTGATTTACCCGATGGGCGCCGAGACCTCCTACAGCCAGTCCTTGTCGGCCCAAGGCGTGGGCGTGGAAGCGATGCTGCTCAAGCGCCGCTACTGCTTTGCCAGCCGCGAAGAGGCCCAGCAACTGGGCATCGCCGAGATGGCGCCGATGATCGAGCTGCAAACCCTGCGCAAGCTCGACCACCAGCCGGTCAGCCTGATCCGCCACCGTTACTGCGCCAGCCATGCGCCGCTGCTGGCGGACTACAACGGCGGCTCGCTGCGCCACTACCTGCGTGAGCGCGACATGCCGTTGACCCGTACCCAAAGCCTGATCGGCGCGCGTTTGCCCAACCGCGACGAAGCCGCACTGCTGATGATGCCCCGGCACTTGCCGGCGCTCACCGTATTCACCCTTTCCCGCGATCGCGACGGCCGCCCGGTGGAGCTGGCGCAGTCCACCAGCCGTTCGGATCGCTTCCAGTACCAAGTGGTGACCTGATGGAGACCCCGATGAACCTGTCCCCGCGTCAACACTGGATCGGCGTGCTCGCCCGCGCCTTTCGCAGTGAATTGCTGCCCCATGAAGACGCCCTGCGCGACGTGGATTACCAACTGATCCGCGCCCCGGAAATCGGCATGACCCTGGTGCGTGGCCGCATGGGCGGCAATGGCGCGCCGTTCAACCTCGGCGAAATGAGCGTGACCCGCTGCGTGGTGCGCCTGGCTGACGGGCGTACCGGCTACAGCTATTTGGCCGGGCGCGACAAGGTCCACGCCGAACTGGCGGCCCTGGCGGATGCGCATTTGCAGGGCGCGCACCCGAGCCCCTGGCTCAGCGACCTGATCGGCGCACTGGCCAACGCCCAGGCCGAGCGCCGGGCGCAAAAAGAGGCCGACACCGCCGCCACCAAGGTCGAGTTCTTCACCCTGGTTCGAGGAGAAAACTGATGAATGCCCAACGCTTGCAACCGGCCTTTGTAGACCCGGTGCTGGACGCCCAGCGCGGTTTTCGCGGGGCCCTCAAGGCCCTCGCCGAGCCCGGCCTGATCCAGTCCTTGCCCGCGGCCCCCAGCCTTGAAGGCCTGGCGCCCGCTACCTATGCGCTGTGCCTGGCGCTGCTGGATATGGACACACCGCTCTGGCTGGCGCCGTGCTTCGACACGCCGCTGATCCGCGCCAACCTGGCCTTTCACTGCGGCTGCCCGCTGACCGCCAACCGGGAAGAGGCCGCGTTCGCCTTGCTCGGTGAACAGGACTTGCTCGACCTCAGCGGCTTCGACCACGGCAATGACCGCTACCCGGATCAGTCCTGCACCTTGCTGGTCCAGTTGACCGACCTGGAAGCCGGTCGCGCCTTGAACTGGCGCGGTCCGGGGATCAAGACCCAGCGTCAGGTCAACCTGCCGGTGCCTCAAGCATTCTGGCTGGAACGTCAACGCCGCGAGACGTTTCCCCGTGGCCTGGACGTGTTGTTCGCCGCCGGCCATCACCTGATCGGCCTGCCACGCAGCACCCGAATTGCACAGGAGCATGCCTGATGTACGTAGCCGTCAAGGGTGGCGAACAGGCCATCGACAATGCCCACCGCCTGCTGGCGAAAAAACGCCGGGGCGATACTTCCATTGCGGAACTGAGCGTGGAGCAGATCCGCGAGCAACTGCCGCTGGCGGTCGCGCGAGTAATGAGCGAAGGCTCGCTGTACGACACGGAGTTGGCTGCACTGGCGATCAAGCAAGCGGCGGGGGATCTGGTGGAAGCGATCTTCCTGCTGCGGGCCTACCGCACCACGTTGCCGCGCTTCAGCCCGAGCCTGCCGATCGATACCGCGCAGATGTCACTGAGTCGGCGTTTGTCGGCGACTTTCAAGGACGTGCCGGGCGGGCAACTGCTGGGCCCGACCTTCGATTACACCCACCGCCTGCTGGACTTCGCACTGCTGGCCGAAGGTGAATACCCGGGCCCGCAAACCACGCCGGATGCGACTCTGGAAGCGTGCCCTCGGGTACTCGGCCTGCTGGCCAAGGAAGGGCTGATCAAGAACGAATCCGACGACACCGGCAGCGTCGCCGACATCACCCGCGACCCGCTGGAATACCCGGCCAACCGCGCCCAGCGCCTGCAAGCCCTGGCCCGTGGCGACGAAGGTTTCCTGCTGGCACTGGGTTACTCGACCCAACGTGGTTACGGTCGCAACCACCCGTTTGCCGGCGAGATTCGCATCGGCGACGTCGAGGTGTGGATCGACCCGGAAGAGCTGGGTTTCCCGATCTGCCTGGGCAGCATCGAAGTCACCGAGTGCGAGATGGTCAACCAGTTCGTCGGCTCGGCCACCGAGCTGGCGCAGTTCACCCGGGGCTACGGCCTGGCATTCGGGCATGCCGAGCGCAAGGCGATGGGCATGGCCCTGGTGGACCGCTCGCTGCGGGCCAATGAGTTCAACGAAGAGATCGTCTCGCCGGCCCAGCAGGAAGAATTCGTGCTGTCCCACTGCGACAACGTCGAGGCGGCGGGCTTCGTTTCCCACCTCAAATTGCCTCACTACGTGGACTTCCAGTCCGAGCTGGAACTGATCCGCAAACTGCGCCAACCGGCCGAGGGCACCCGCCATGAATGACCTGACTCAAGCGCCTGCGCGTGACCCGGCGTACAACTTCGCCTACCTCGACGAGCAGACCAAACGCATGATCCGCCGCGCCTTGCTCAAGGCCGTGGCGATCCCCGGTTACCAGGTGCCGTTCGGTGGCCGCGAGATGCCGCTGCCTTACGGTTGGGGCACCGGCGGCATGCAACTGACCGCCGCGATCCTGGGGGCTGACGACGTGCTCAAGGTGATCGACCAGGGCGCCGACGACACCACCAACGCCGTGTCGATCCGCCGCTTCTTCGCCCGTACGGCGGGCGTCGCCACCACCGAAAGCACCCCGGACGCCACGGTGATCCAGACCCGCCACCGCATCCCGGAAACCCCGTTGCAGGCCGATCAGATCATGGTCTACCAGGTGCCGATCCCGGAGCCGCTGCGTTTTATCGAACCGTCGGAAACCGAGACCCGCACCATGCACGCCCTGAATGACTACGGGGTAATGCACGTAAAGCTCTACGAGGACATCGCCACCTTCGGCCATATCGCCACCAGCTACGCCTACCCGGTGATGGTGGATGAGCGCTACGTGATGGACCCCTCGCCAATCCCGAAATTCGACAACCCGAAACTCGACATGAGCCCGGCGCTGATGCTGTTCGGTGCCGGTCGCGAAAAGCGCCTGTACGCGGTGCCGCCGTACACCCAGGTCACCAGCCTCGACTTTGAAGACCATCCGTTCGAAGTGCAGAAGTGGGAACACACCTGCGCGATCTGCGGCAGCCATGAATCGTTCCTCGATGAGCTGATTCTCGACGACGCCGGTACCCAGAGTTTTGTGTGTTCCGACACCTGGTACTGCGCCCAACGGGTCAAGGAGAACAACCAGTGAGCCAGCCTCTTTTGCAAGTGCGTGACCTGTCGTTGTTGTACGGGGAAGAGAAGGGCTGCCAGGACGTCAGCTTCGATTTGTACCCCGGTGAAGTGTTGGGGATTGTTGGTGAGTCGGGCTCAGGCAAGTCCACCTTGCTCTCGCTGCTCAGCGGGCGTCTGCCACCGCAGGCCGGCCACATCGGCTATCGCGGCAAGGACGGTGAATGGCTGGATCTGTACAGCGCCAGCGAAGCCGAACGTCGCACCTTGCTGCGCACCGAATGGGGCTTTGTCGAGCAAAACCCTCGGGACGGTTTGCGCATGGGCGTGTCTGCCGGCGCCAATATCGGCGAGCGCCTGATGGCCCAGGGCGTGCGCAACTATGAGCAACTGCGTGGCGCCGGCCTCGACTGGCTGGGCCAGGTAGAAATCGACCCGCAGCGCATCGACGACTTGCCCCGGACCTTTTCCGGCGGCATGCAGCAGCGCCTGCAAATCGCCCGCAACCTGGTCTCCAGCCCGCGTCTTGTGTTTATGGACGAGCCCACCGGCGGCCTGGACGTGTCGGTACAGGCGCGCTTGCTCGACCTGTTGCGCGGCCTCGTTCGCGAGCTGGATCTGGCGGTGGTGATCGTCACCCACGACCTCGCCGTGGCGCGCCTGCTGGCCGACCGCCTGATGGTGATGCGCCGCTCGCGCGTGGTGGAAACCGGGCTGACGGACCAGATCCTCGACGATCCACAGCACCCTTACTCTCAACTGCTGGTGTCTTCGGTATTGCAACCATGATGAATGCCTTGATCGAGGTCCGTGACCTCTCGAAAATCTTCACCTTGCACCAGCAGAACGGCGTGGTGCTGAACGTGCTGCGCGGGGTGGAGTTCAGTGTGAAAGGCGGTGAGTGCCTGGTGCTGCATGGCCAGTCCGGCGCCGGTAAAAGCACGTTGCTGCGCACCCTGTACGGTAACTATCTGCCGGCGGGCGGCAGCATCCGGGTACAGCACCTTGGCGAATGGCTGGAGCTGGTTGGTGCCGAGCCGCGTGAGGTGTTGCAGGTGCGCCAGCAGACCCTGGGCTACGTCAGCCAGTTTCTGCGGGTGATCCCGCGGGTGGCCTGCCTGGATGTGGTGATGGAGCCCGCCCTGGCCCGTGGCTGGTCGAAGGCCAATGCACAGTCGCGCGCCGAGCATCTGCTGACCCGCCTGAATATCCCACAACGCCTGTGGCAGCTGGCACCCGGTACGTTCTCCGGCGGCGAGCAACAGCGGGTCAACATCGCCCGCGGCTTCATGGTGGATTGGCCGGTGATGCTGCTGGACGAACCCACCGCGTCCCTCGACGACAGCAACCGCCAGGTGGTGCTGGAACTGATGAACGAAGCCAAGGCTGCCGGCGCGGCCTTGATCGGCATCTTCCACGACCGCGCCGCCCGTGAAGCGGTCGCAGACCGCCATTTCGACATGACCCCAGCGCCTGTTGCCCAAGAGGAATACGCCCATGCCCGCTGAACAGATCCTCAGTAATGCCCGGCTGGTGACGGCTGATCGCATGTTCCTTGGCAGCATCGTGCTGCGTGACGGGCTGATCGTCGACATCGCCGAAGGCCGCAGCCAACTGCCCCAGGCCCAGGACCTTGACGGGGATTTCCTGTTGCCGGGCCTGGTGGAACTGCACACCGACAACCTGGAAAAACACATGACCCCGCGCCCCGGCGTGGACTGGCCGTCGACTTCGGCGGTGCTCAGCCATGATGCGCAGATCATCGCGGCCGGCATCACCACGGTGTTCGACGCGGTGTCCATTGGCGATGTGAATCCCAAGGGCAACCGCATGCAGAAACTGCCGGCGATGCTCAACGCCATCGCGGCAGCAGAAAGCGCCGGCCTGACCCGCGCCGAACACCACCTGCACCTGCGCTGCGAGCTGTGCCACCCCGACACCCTGAGCGTGTTCCGCGACCTGGTGGAAAACCCGTTGGTGCAGTTGGTGTCAGTGATGGACCACTCGCCGGGCCAGCGCCAGTTCGTGCTTGAATCCAAGTACCGCGAGTACTACATGGGCAAGTACCACCTGAACGACGAGACCATGGACGCGTTCATCAAGCTGCAAATGGCCAACTCCAGGGAGTACAGCGACCGCTACCGCGCCGCGATCGTCGAGCATTGCCTGGAACGCGGCCTGTCGGTGGCCAGCCATGACGATGCGACCCTGGCTCACGTCGAGGAGTCGGCGCGCTACGGCATGACCATCGCCGAATTCCCCACCACCCTGGAAGCCGCCCGTGGCTGCCGGCAACTGAACATGAAAGTTCTGATGGGCGCGCCGAACGTGGTGCGTGGCGGGTCCCACTCGGGTAATGTGGCCGCCGCCGGCCTGGCCGCCGAAGGATTGCTGGATATACTTTCCAGTGACTACTACCCGGCCAGCCTGTTGCAGGCGGCGTTCGTGCTGGCCGATCAACAGGATGGCGGCAATCTGTCGCGGGCAATCAGGATGATCAGCCTGGCGCCCGCGCACGCGGCGGGCCTCAGCGATCGCGGCGAAATCGCCACGGGTCTGCGGGCCGACCTGGTGCAAGCCAGGAGCCGCGACGGACTGCCCGTGGTCCAACAAGTGTGGCGACAAGCGAAGAGGGTGTTTTGATGGCAGGCAGGTTGATCTATCTCATCGGACCATCGGGTTCGGGCAAGGACAGCCTGCTGGATGCTGCACGACCGCGTCTGGCCGAGCGTGGTTGCCGCATTGTGCGGCGGGTCATCACCCGCTCGGCGGAAGCGGTGGGCGAAGCGGCGCAGGGTGTGAGCCCGGAGCAGTTTGCCGCAATGGAGGCCGAGGGCGCATTTGCCCTCAGCTGGCACGCAAACGGGTTGTCCTATGGCATCCCGCGGGAAATCGATGAGTGGCTGGCGGCGGGGCACGATGTGCTGGTCAACGGCTCCCGCGGCCACCTGGCGCAAACCCGGCTGCGTTACCCGAACCTGCTGGTGGTGCTGCTGACGGTAGACCAAGGGGTGTTGCGCCAGCGCTTGCTGGCGCGGGGGCGCGAATCCCTGGCGGATATTGATCTGCGCCTGGCGCGCAATGCGCGATTCGCCGAGGGTTTGAGCGCTGCTGCAGATGTGTTCCTGCTCGACAATTCCGGCCAACTGGAACACACGGTCGAGCGCTTGCTGGGCTGCCTCGACGGGCAACCTGCATGCGCCTGACACTGCTGGGCACCGGCGATGCGCGGCAAGTGCCGGTGTATGGCTGTGAGTGCGCCGCCTGTGGCCTGGCCCGCCATGACCAGAGCCTGCGCCGCCGCCCATGCAGCGCATTGATCGAGTGTGGCGACCAGCGCTGGTTGATCGACAGCGGGTTGCCCGACCTCACCGAGCGCTTCCCGCCGCGCAGCTTCAACGGGATTCTCCAGACCCATTACCATGCCGATCATGCCCAGGGTCTGCTGCATCTGCGCTGGGGCCAGGGGCTGGTGATTCCGGTGCATGGGCCGGTGGATCCGGAAGGGTTGTCCGACCTGTACAAGCACCCCGGCATCCTCGATTTCAGCCAGCCGTTTGCCGAGTTTGAAACCCGCCGGTTGGGTGAACTGAGCGTCACCGCGTTACCGCTGCTGCATTCCAAGCCCACCCTGGGGTATCTGCTGGAAGGTGAAGGGCGGCGCATTGCCTACCTTACCGACACCGTCGGCCTGCCACCCGCCACCCGCGATTGGCTGCAACGCGAGCCGCTGGATGTGCTGGTACTCGATTGCTCCATGCCGCCGCAACCGCAGGCACCGCGCAATCACAATGACCTGACGCTGGCGTTGCAATGTATTGAAGAGGTGGGTGCGCAGTTGGGGGTGCTGACCCATGTGGGGCATACGCTGGATGCGTGGTTGTTGCAGCATCGGCGGGAGTTGCCGCGGCATGTGACGGTGGGCTGGGATGGGCGGGTGATTTAGCGTGGGAAGTTATGTCAAGCGGTGAGGTCCTGATCGCTGGTGGATTTGGATGAAAAGTTTGAGTGGATGTATCTTTGTTGATGCCGGTTTGGAGTATTCATATTGGCGGCATTGTGTAGGTTTTTGTTTTTTTTCTGATAAACCAAGGCGCTGCCGCAACGGCTGGTATGTGTTCAGTTGTTTAAATTGCAAGTAATTTATTGAGTTTCTTAGCGGGTGTTTCATCGCTTTTAAGTGTTTCGATGAGAACTAAATAAGCGCTGTCCCGTGCTTTCCATGCATGGGAGCTTAATGGCTGATGCCGATTGTTCCGGCTCGTCTATTAATTAATAAAGAGTGCTCTTTCTCATGAACGTTTTTGACGCGATCTCCATCAGGCCCATGCTTCAAAACTTGCCGGAGTCTGACCCCGGTCCGACTGGCTTCGGCGCGAAAGCCAAGCCGACCTACACCACGGATCAGGCCGGCAAGCAGATCTCGCGGGACAACCTGCGGTTTCACGATCGTAACGGCGACAAGAAAGTTGATCTGTCCTACACCGTCGACCCCAGTTTCACCGCGCAGCAGCAACAACGCGTTCGTCAAGCGGTGCAGTCCTGGCAGGATGTTGCCAACATTAACCTCAAGGAGCAGGCAGATGGGGCAGACGGCACGGTAAACATTAAAAACAACCCTCGCGGTGACCGTGGTGTTGCCACATCACCTACACGCTCCAACACCAGCACGACCGCGACGATAGGCACGCTGAAAGCAGGGAGCAGACCTGGCCTGGGCAGCCACTTTTCGGTGACCGCGGTACATGAAGTCGGGCACGCCATCGGCCTGCAGCATCCAGGCAACTACAATGGTGGCGGCTCTACCTACAACAGTGGCGCGGTCTATGCCGGGGATACCAAGGCGCGCAGCGTCATGAGCTACTGGTCGGAGAAAAACCAGGCCGGCCACGACTTTCAGTCTTCGAATCCATCCGCGCCAATGATGGACGACATCGCGGCAGCGCAGCGGTTGTATGGGGCCAATCACCAAACCCGCAATACCGACACCACGTATGGTTTCAACTCCAACACCGAGCGGGAGGCGATGACGCTCAAGAGCGCCACGGACAAACCCGTTTTTTGCGTATGGGACGGCGGCGGTGACGATACGTTGGACTTTTCAGGGTTCTCACAGAACCAGAAGATCAACCTCAATGCCGAGTCGTTCTCTGACGTGGGCGGCTTGAAGGGCAATGTCTCGATTGCCAAGGGGTGCACAATTGAAAACGCAACAGGTGGGGCCGGTCGCGACACCCTGATCGGTAACGAGGCGGGCAATCGACTCAAAGGTGGAGCAGGGGCTGATACGTTGCGCGGTGGCGGCGGAGCGGACATGTTTATCTACGACAAGGCCAGTGATTCCACGCCCCAGGATCCTGACTTGATCGAGGACTTTACCAGCGGTACCGACAAGATCGACCTGTCGGGCGCATTGAAAGAAGCCGGGGTGGGCACCCTGGTGTTCACGGACCGATTCACGGGGCGCGCTGGCGAGGCCTTGCTCAAGTACGACGCCGCCACGGGCCGGTCAAGCCTTGAAGTTGACCTGAACGGCAGTGGCAAAGCCGAGTTGTTGATCAACAGTGTTGGCCAGATCAAGTCGACGGATGTGCAGTGGGCGGGGGCGACGCCTGGGTTCAAGCCGGTGCCATTACCCATGCCAAATGTAGTGCCGTCCCCGGCGCCGCCCCCTGCGCCTGATTCGAAAACGACCACGCTTGCAGTGTTGAACGAGATGATCGCCAAGACATTGTCGACGTTGCTGCAGCTATTGAAAGGTCTGCTTCAACAGCCGGGCGCCCCTGGGTAACCGCCAGAGTAAAGGCAGAGTCTGGCCCTGTTTCCAGTGCCTGGCTCTCAGCCATCAGCACCACGTGGTGGAGCAGCCGGATGTGTAGCAGATTGTTTTCATGCCCTGGTTAGGGCGATGGGTAATTGTAGGTTTATATGTCTCCGGTTTTCTTCGTATCCCATATTGAATGCAGAGCTGGCCTGATCTGAAACTTCTGAATATAAATATAGTGCGCTTAAAAAATTGGCGATGTGTTTCTGGCTGTTTGGATATTTAAATTGAAACGTTCATAGGGGTGATATTCGGTTTTTTCATGTGAGATTTTAAGGCGGCTGTTAAGTGAAACAGTCGCGTTGAAAGTCTGTTTCCTGATGAATGAAAGTCTCAACTAAAAGGATGTTGTTTTTATGAGAGTCACTGCTTCTTTTGTTAATCCGCCTGTATCAAGTCATGAGCTATCTACGTTGAATGCGGCCACTACCAGTGATGGCGCAACCTCAAAAAAAACCTTCACCACGGATGATGCTGCAAAGCAGATCCTGCGAGAGGGTTCGAGGCATTACGATCGTAATGGCGATAACAAAATCGAGCTTTCCTTCACCCTTGACGATCAATTCTCTGTGCAACAGAAAGCGTCCTTGCGCAAAGCCCTGACGTCTTGGCAGGACGTGACAAATATTGTCTTCAAGGAGGGGGCGCCAGGTCCGGATGGTTCAATAACCATCAAGGCCAATCCCGATGACAATGGCGGGGTGTCGGGGCTGCCTAATCGCTGGTACGGTGATATGAGCACTACGGTTGGAACGAAAGGCGCTTCTGATGCCCCACGGCATGGCGATGTTTTTTTATCAACGGCCATACATGAGTTGGGACATGCCCTGGGGCTTGGCCACCCTGGGGACTATGGTGAAAGTGTGCACTCTTATGCAGATGCCCTATACACGCAGGACACCAGAGCCCACAGCGTGATGAGTTACTGGCGAGAAACCAATCATACGGGCCATGACTTCAAATCGCGCGAACCTTCAACGCCAATGAAAGATGATATTGCTGCCGTACAGAAACTCTACGGGGCCAATCTCAATATTCGGAATACCGATACTACTTATGGCTTTGAATCCAATACTGACCGTGACCACTTCAGCCTTGAGTCCTCGAAGGACGCCCCGATATTTTCGGTATGGGACGGGGGCGGGAATGACACGCTGAACTTTTCGCTATTTTCCCAGAACCAGAAGATCAACCTGAATGCGGAGTCGTTTTCCAATGTGGGTGGCTTGAAGGGTAATGTGTCTATCGCCAAGGGCGTTGTCATTGAAAATGCCACAGGTGGCTCAGGTGACGATGAGCTCATAGGGAATGAGGCCGGCAACCGGCTCAAGGGGGGAGCGGGTTCAGACAGGTTGACAGGCGGCGCAGGCGCGGACGTGTTTGCTTACGATAGAGCGAGTGACTCGACACTCACCAGGCCTGACGAAATCCTGGATTTCACCAGCGGCACAGACAAGATCGACCTTTCGGGCTTATTGAAAAATACCTCAATCAAGCATTTCAACATTGTTGAGCGGTTTACGGGGCGTGCTGGCGAGATTGTCCTGAGCCATGACCCGCGCAGCGGAAACGGTAGTCTGGGTCTCGACACCACTGGCAGGGGCAAAGCGGATTTTCTGATTAAGAGCGTGGGTGGCATTCAGGCAAGTGACATAGTCACTGGCGGGGCACACGAACCTGGAGTTTCCAAGCCGGAGCCCCAACCAGAGCCCAAGCCAGAACCTCAACCGGACCCGAATCCGGAACCTTTTCCTGCTCCGCACGATACTGTCTACGGCTTCAACTCCAACACCGGTGATCCCTTCCTTAGCCTGCATTCCCAGAGTGGCGCTCCCAGGTTCCTGGTGAGGGACAAAGGTGGCGATGACACCCTGGACTTTTCGGGCTTCCGGCAGAACCAGACCATCGACTTGCGCGAGGGCGCAGCCTCCAGCGTAGGCGGCTTGCGCAATAACGTTGGTATAGCCAAAGGTGTCACCGTGGAGAATGCGATTGGCGGCTCAGGCCGTGACACGCTCATAGGCAATACGGTGGATAACGTTCTCACCGGCGGGGCAGGTGGAGATATGCTCTGGGGTGTGGGCGGTAGAAACACGTTCAGGTATGAGAAGGCCAGCGACTCGGCCTATGACGACGCTGACCTGATCATGGATTTCACCAGTGGCCAAGACACAATTGATCTGACGGGTTTAATGACAGAAGTCGGAACGCCCTTGCGGCTGGTGGATAGCTACACGGGCCGTATTGGAGATACCGTCGTCAAATACAACCAGCAGAGCGGGCGTTACTTTGTGGGCATCGACTTACTGGGACGGCGTCAGACAAACTTCCTGCTTAAAAGCACACGCTTGATCCGGCCAGAGGACGTGATCGGTCTGTCTACTCACCTGCGCTGAAAAGCAACGTGCCAGGGCGCTCGCCATCCTCCTGGAGGGGATACCGCCCATAAATCCCTGGGCGGTAATTCCCAATCAGTCAGCAAGCCCTTGACCTCGTCACTCGTCATTTGTGGCGGATGCGGCGTTGGAGCCGTTGATGCGGTTGTAAGGTGGGTCAGGCAGTCGCCACCGCCCCTTGCCGCGAGGCGCTCAAGAAGCGCAGCAACGCCACCAGCGGGAATGCGCTGCCCACCAGCATCACCCCCAGCCAGCCGCCGTGTTCGTACACGCTGCTGGCAATCGCCGAGCCGAAGGCGCCGCCGATGAAGATGCTGGTCATGTACAGCGCGTTCAGTCGGCTACGGCTGCTGGCGTCGAGGGCGTAGATGGCGCGCTGGCCAAGGACCATGTTCATCTGCACGCAGAAGTCCAGGACCACGCCGGTCACCGCCAGGCCGATCACGCTGTACAGCGGGTGCACGAAGGCCGGCAGGAAGCTCAGTGCGGCAAACAGCATCGCCAGCAGCGAAGCGCGGTGGGTGTGGCCGGCATCCGCCAGGCGCCCAGCGATGGGTGCGGCGATGGCGCCCAGGGCACCGACCAGGGCAAACAGGGCGATCTGGCTTTGGCTCAGGCCGTGGTTGCGGGACAGTTCCAGCGGGGCGGCGGTCCAGAACAGACTGAAGGTGGCGAACATGCAGCCCTGGTAAAACGCGCGCTGGCGCAGCACCGGCTGGCGGCGCAGCAAGGTGCCCAGCGAGGCGAGCAACTGGCCATAGCTGGCCGCGTGATCCGGTTGGCGCTTGGGGATGGTCAGCATCAGCACCACGCTGATAAACGCCATCAGTGCCGCAGCGGCCATGAACATGGCGCGCCAGCCGAAATGGTCAGCCACCACGCTGGACACTGGCCGCGCCAGCAGGATACCCAGCAGCAAGCCGCCCATGATGCTGCCGACCACCCGGCCACGGGATTCAGCCGGCGCCAGGTGCGCCGCCAGCGGAATCAGGATCTGTACCGACACCGAACTGAAGCCGATCAGCAGCGACACCAGCAGGAACAGGTTCGGCTGTTCGGTGAACGCTGCACCCAGCAGGCTGGCGATGGCCACCACGGTGGTGATAATCATCAGCCGGCGGTTTTCCAGCAGGTCGCCCAACGGCACCAGGAAGAACAGGCCCAGGGCATAGCCGATCTGGGTCAGGGACACGATCAGGCTGGCCATGGCCGGCGTGAGGCCGATGTCCGGGGCGATCAGCTCGATGATCGGTTGCGCGTAGTAGATGTTGGCGACGATGGCGCCGCAACAGAACGCAAACAGCATCACCATGCCTCGGGTCATCGTGCTTGTAGCGGGGGGCGTGGCGTTCATGGCGTTCTCATAAAAGCGAAGGATTGTGGCGAGCGAGGATAAAGACTGGCCCCGGGCGCGAGTAGCCTGTCTGTGGTGATAACACTCATGCCGGGAATTAATGACTGAAACGTTAACTTTCGCGCTGAAGGTCGATGATACATTCAGTCACAACTGCATAAACAGGAAATCGACTGCCATGAAGACGACATTCAACAAGATGCTCCTGGCCTCCAGCCTGGCCGCGCTGATGACCGTGGGCGTTGCCCAGGCCGCAGATGCCCCGCGTGTCGGCGTGCGGGGTGCGATTACCGCGATGGACGGCGACGCGATGCACGTCAAGGTCAACAGCGGTGAAGACGTCACCGTGCACCTGACCAAGGACACGCAGGTGCGTGCGGTCACCCTGGCAAAAATCGAAGACATCAAGCCCGGCAGTTACATCGGTTCGGCGGCCATGCCCAACGCGGATGGCACCCTGACGGCGCTGGAAGTGCATGTATTCCCACCGGCGATGGCCGGTACAGGCGATGGGCACCGTGCGTTCGACCTGAAGGAAGGTAGCAGCATGACCAACGGCACCGTGGGTGACCTGGTGGTGAGCGATGGCCGCACGTTGACCGTCAAGTACAAGGGCGGCGAGCAGAAGATCGTGGTGCCGGATGATGTGCCGATCGTCAACCTGGAGCCGGGTGATCGCAGCTTGCTGAAGCCTGGGGTGAAGGTGGTGATGTTTGCGGCGAAGGGCGCGGACGGGAGCGTGACGGCCCAGGCGATTTCTGCGGGTAAGGATGGCGTGACACCGCCGATGTAACGGCTGTAGATAGATCGTTCCCACGCTCCGCGTGGGAATACATCCAGTGACGCTCTGCGTCCCCAGCACGGTCCAGGTCTTGCGGCGCGACCTGGACGCGGAGCGTCCTATGATGCATTCCCACGCGGAGCGTGGGAACGATCAGCGCGTGGGAACGATCAGCGATCAGAGTGCGGATTACTGCCCGGAGTAGATCTGGTCAAAAACCCCGCCATCATTGAAGTGGGTCTTCTGCACGGTGCGCCAGTCGCCAAAGGTCTTCTCTACCGACAGGAAGTCGACTTTCGGGAAACGGTCGGTGTACTTGGCCAGCACTTTCGGGTCACGTGGACGCAGGTAGTTGTTGGCGGCAATTTCCTGGCCTTCCGGCGACCACAGGTACTTCAGGTATTCTTCGGCAGCCACTTTGGTGCCTTTCTTCTCGACCACTTTGTCGACGATCGACACTGGCGGCTCAGCTTCTGCGGAAACGCTCGGGTAGATCACTTCGAACTGATCACGGCCGAATTCACGGGCGATCATTTCTGCTTCGTTCTCAAAGGTCACCAGCACGTCGCCGATCTGGTTGGTCATGAACGTGGTGGTAGCGGCACGGCCACCGGTGTCCAGCACGGGTGCGTGCTTGAACAGGTCACCCACGAACTTCTTGGCCTTCTCTTCGTCGCCACCGTTTTTCAGCACATAACCCCAGGCCGAGAGGTAGGTGTAACGGCCGTTACCGGAGGTCTTCGGGTTCGGCACGATGACTTGCACGCCATCCTTGAGCAGGTCCGGCCAGTCTTTCAGGGCTTTCGGGTTGCCTTTGCGCACGATGAACACCGTGGCCGAAGTGAACGGCGCACTGTTGTTCGGCAGGCGGGTAACCCAGTTGTCCGGCACCAGTTTGCCGTTGTCCGCCAGGGCGTTGATGTCGGTGGCCATGTTCATGGTGATCACGTCAGCCGGCAGGCCGTCGATCACCGAGCGCGCTTGTTTGCTCGAACCACCGAAGGACATCTGCAGGGTCAGCTTGTCGTTTGGATGCTCGGCGGCCCAGTGCTTCTGGAAGGCGGCGTTGTAGTCCTTGTAGAAGTCACGCATCACGTCATAGGAGACGTTGAGCAGGGTGACCGGGGCGGCCTGGACGACGCCAGCCAGTGCGAGGCCGGCGGCCAGGAGAGAGGCACTAACGAGTTTTTTCACTGCTCATTCCTTGTTGTTCGAGAAGGTTTTTGAAACGCATGGGGGCAATATGCCAGCGACTATAACGGGGGGCGCATAGTCGCTTAAAGATTAAAAAGAACTTTGCTTATTCCAGTTTCTTGAAAAGCGCGCTGCCACACCGTGAGCAAAACGCTGCATTGGGCTCATGGCTGTTTTTCTTGCACACCGGGCAATCCGTTTGCAATTGCTCACCGCGCATGGCGTTGGCCAGTTCGGCGGTGAAGATCCCGGTGGGCACCGCGATGATCGAATAACCGGTGATCATCACCAGCGACGAAATCACCTGGCCCAGCGGGGTCTTCGGCACGATATCGCCAAAACCCACGGTGGTCAGGGTGACGATCGCCCAATAGATGCCCTTGGGAATACTGGTAAAGCCGTGCTCCGGGCCTTCGATCACGTACATCAAGGTGCCGAACACCGTGACCAGGGTGCAGACGCTGACCAGGAACACCACGATCTTCTGCTTGCTGCCCCGCAGCGCCGACATCAGGTAGTTGGCCTGCTTGAGGTACGGGCCGAGCTTGAGCACGCGGAAAATCCGCAGCATCCGGATGATTCGGATAATCAGCAGGTACTGCGCGTCGCTGTAGTACAGCGCGAGGATCCCGGGCACGATCGCCAGCAAATCCACCAGCCCATAAAAGCTGAAGGCATAGCGCAACGGCTTGGGCGAGCAATACAGCCGCAGGCCGTATTCGATGGCGAAGATGATGGTGAAGCCCCACTCGATATAGGCCAGCACGTTGGCGTAGTTGTCGTGGACTGCCTGGATGCTGTCGAGGATCACGATCACCAGGCTGGCCAGGATGATCAGCAACAGGGTGCTGTCGAAGCGTCGGCCGGCCGGGGTGTCACTTTGGAAAACCATGACGTAGAGACGCTCACGCCAGTGCTTGTTGCTGTCCATGGAAGTCGCCTGAATCGAAGATCAGCGAAGCCTAGGGGGATTCGAAGGGGCTGTCCATGCAGGTTTTCTGCATCACCCGCTGACTGGCGCGCACCAGCCAGGTGGCGAGGATAAACGGCGCGGTCAGCGCGGGCAGGTTCAGGCCGGTGAAGCCGGGCGTGAGGATGATCGCCAGCAGGATGCCGATCAGCGGCAGCCAGGGTTGGCGACGATACTGGCTGAGGGCCAGGGCGGCCAGCGCCGGGTTATAGCTGTGCAGGCCGAGCAGGGCGCTGGCGGGCTCGTCCATCAACAGGGCGATCAACACGCCGAGGCTCGCGCCGGTCAGCGCCCACAAGGCCGCGCGGCGGCTGGCTATTACAAGACCGAGGGCGATCAGCAGGCCGGCGAGGGGGTGGTCCATCAGGATGACTTGGGCCAGACCTGTGAACGGCGCGCAGATTAGCGCCCAGGTGCCGGGTTCGCTGGCGGCAAATGCGGCGGGCGCGGTGGTGCCCAGCAGCAGCCAGCCGAGTGCCACAAACGGTGCGGTGTAGGCGGGCAGGTCATCGGGGTTGGCGGCGCGTTTGAGCCACTGGCGAGTGAGGATTGCGCTGAGGCCACCGCAGGCGAGAATCAACGGCGGCAGCAGTGCCGACCAGCTGAAGTGCTGGCTGATCAGCAAGCCGAGCAGCACGCCGTTGTAGCTATAGAGACCGGCCTGGCGTTCGGCCTTGGGATAGCCGCGGCGTTGGGCGGTCAGCAAGCCGGCGACACCGCCCAGCAGCGCGCCGCCGAGCAGGGCCGGGGCGCCGACCAGGATCGCCAGCAGGCAGAGCAGGCCACACAGCGGGTGGCGCTGCAGGAATATCTGGCTGAAGCCGTTGAGCAGGGCTTCGGCCCAGTCGGGGCAGGGTTGGTTGGGCATGATCAATAATCTGCAGGAAAGCGCCGAATCTTGTGGCGAGGGAGCTTGCTCCCGCTGGGGCGCGCAGCGGCCCCAAAAGATGGGCCTGCTGCGCAGTCCAGCGGGAGCAAGCTCCCTCGCCACAGGGGATTAGATCAATGTCTCGATCCGCAACGAATTGGTCGACCCTGGCTGCCCGAATGGCACCCCAGCAGTAATCACCAACGTATCCCCACGCTCCGCCATACCCTGTGCCTGGGCAATCTCTAACGCCGTGGAACACACCTCATCCACCTGCCGCAGCCGATCGTTCACCACCGAATGCACGCCCCACGCCACGCTCAAGCGTCGCGCCGTCGACAGGTTCGGTGTCAGGTTCAGAATCGGCACCGCCGGCCGTTCCCGCGCCGCCCGCAAGGTGGAGCTGCCCGACTCGCTGTAGTTCACCAGCACTGCCACCGGCAGGATGCTGCTGATACGGCGGATCGCACAGCTGATGGCGTCCGACACCGTGGCATCCGCCTTGGGCCGGCTGACGTCCAGCTGGGTCTGGTAATCCGGGCCATTTTCCACCTGGCGAATGATCTTGCTCATCATCAGCACGGCCTCCAACGGGTATTCACCGGAAGCGGTTTCCGCCGACAGCATCACCGCATCCGCCCCTTCCGCCACTGCGTTGGCCACGTCGGTGACTTCGGCACGGGTCGGCGCCGGGGAGAAGCGCATGGATTCAAGCATCTGCGTGGCCACCACCACCGGTTTACCCAACTGGCGGCACACACCAATGATGTCCTTCTGGATTTGCGGCACGCTTTCCGCCGGCACTTCCACCCCCAGGTCACCTCTGGCGACCATGATCGCGTCGCTCAACTCGGCGATTTCCTGCAGGCGCTGCACCGCCGAGGGCTTCTCGATCTTGGCCATCAGGAACGCCTTGTCGCCGATCAACTCGCGGGCTTCGCGGATGTCTTCCGGGCGTTGCACAAACGACAGCGCCACCCAGTCCACCCCCAGTTCCAGGCCGAAGCTCAGGTCGCGGCGGTCCTTGGCGGTCAGCGGGCTGAGCTCCAGCAATGCCTGGGGTACGTTCACGCCTTTACGGTCCGACAGTTCGCCGCCGTTGAGCACGGTGGTGTCGATGGCATCGGCGTGCTTGGTGATCACCCGCAGGCGCAGCTTGCCGTCGTCCAGCAGCAGGTCCATGCCGGGCTGCAGGGCCGCGATGATTTCCGGGTGGGGCAGGTTGACTCGCCGCTGGTCACCGGGTGTCGGGTCGAGGTCCAGGCGCAGGGCCTGGCCGCGAATCAGTTGCACTTTTCCTTCGGCAAAACGCCCCACCCGCAGCTTCGGCCCTTGCAGGTCCATCAGGATGCCGAGGGGATAATTGAGCTGGCGCTCCACCTGGCGAATCCACTGGTAGCGTTGGGCGTGGTCGGCATGATCGCCATGGCTGAAGTTCAGGCGAAAGATATTCACCCCGGCTTCCACCAGCTCGCGGATGTCGTCGATGCTGTCGGTGGCCGGGCCCAGCGTGGCGAGGATCTTGACCTTCTTATCAGGCGTCATGTTCAGGGGACTCTCTTTCAGGGCTTTCAAGAATCAGAATGGCGCGGAAATCGTTGACGTTGGTGCGGGTCGGCTCGGTGATGATCAAGCCGTCGAGGGCCGCGAAGTAGCCGTAGCCATTGTTGTTGTCCAGCTCGTCACTGGCGCTCAAGCCCAGGGCTTCGGCGCGGGCGTAGCTGGTGGGCGTCATGATCGCGCCGGCGTTGTCTTCCGAGCCGTCGATGCCGTCGGTGTCACCCGCCAGGGCGTAGACGCCGGGCAGGCCCTTGAGGCTGTCGGTGAGGCTCAGCAGGAATTCGGCGTTGCGTCCGCCACGGCCATTGCCGCGTACGGTGACGGTGGTTTCGCCGCCGGAGAGGATCACGCAAGGCGCCGCCAGGGGTTGGCCGTGCTGGATGATTTGCCGGGCGATACCGGCGTGCACCTTGGCCACGTCCCGCGCTTCGCCTTCCAGGTCGCCGAGGATCAGCGGGCTGAAACCGGCCTGGCGGACTTTCACCGCCACCGCTTCCAGGGATTGCTGCGGACGGGCGATCAGTTGGAAATGGCTGCGGGCCAGCACCGGGTCCCCGGGCTTGACGGTTTCCGACTCCGGGCTTTGCAGCCAGGTGCGCACCGACGCCGGGATTTCAATCTGGTAGCGCTTGAGAATCGCCAGCGCCTGTTGCGAGGTACTGGGGTCGCCAACAGTGGGGCCGGAAGCGATGACCGTGGCCTGGTCGCCCGGTACATCGGAAATCGCGTAGGTGTAGACGGTGGCAGGCCAGCTTGCCTTGGCCAGGCGCCCGCCCTTGATCGCCGAGAGGTGCTTGCGCACGCAGTTCATCTCGCCAATGGTGGCGCCGGATTTGAGCAGGGCCTTGTTGATCGCTTGCTTGTCCGCCATGGTGATGCCGGCGGCCGGAAGGGCGAGCAGTGCAGAGCCGCCGCCGGAGAGCAGGAAGATCACGCGGTCGTCTTCGCCCAGGTTGCTGATCAGCTCCAGCACACGCTTGGCCACGGCCTGGCCTGCAGCATCCGGCACCGGGTGCGCGGCTTCGACCACCTCGATTTTCTTGCAGGGTGCGCCGTGGCCGTAGCGGGTGACCACCAGGCCCGAGACTTCGCCTTGCCAGCAGTTTTCCACCACCAGCGCCATGGCGGCGGCGGCTTTGCCGGCGCCGATCACGATGACCCGGCCGCTGCGGTCGGCGGGCAGATAGGGTTCGAGGACTTGCCGGGGGTGGGCGGCGTCGATGGCTGTGGCAAACAGCTCGCGAAGCAGGTGTTGCGGATCGACCGACATAAGCGGGCTCCCGGGGATTCTTGTTATTAGGTATGCATCAGATCGTTCCCACGCTCCGCGTGGGAATGAATCACTGGACGCTCTGCGTCCGCTGTTGTGACGCGGAGCGTCACGGCTGCATTCCCACGCAGAGCGTGGGAACGATCAGGGGGTTATTTATCGCGAATCGAAAAATTCGCCATATGTTCCAGGCCCTTGATCAGCGCCGAGTGGTCCCAGTTGCCGCCACCGATGGCGGTGCAGGTGCTGAACACCTGCTGGGTGCCGGCGGTGTTCGGCAGGTTGATCCCCAGCTCCTTGGCACCGGCCAGGGCCAGGTTCAGATCCTTCTGGTGCAGGTTGATGCGGAAGCCCGGATCGAAGGTGCCCTTGATCATGCGCTCGCCATGCACTTCGAGGATTTTCGACGAAGCAAAACCCCCCATCAGTGCTTCACGCACCTTGGCCGGGTCGGCGCCGTTCTTCGAGGCGAACAGCAGCGCTTCCGCCACCGCCTGGATGTTCAACGCAACGATGATCTGGTTGGCCACCTTGGCGGTCTGGCCATCACCATTGCCGCCCACCAGGGTGATGTTCTTGCCCATGGCCTGGAACAGCGGCAGGGCGCGTTCGAAGGTGTGCGGGTCGCCGCCGATCATGATGCTCAGGGTGCCGGCCTTGGCACCGACTTCACCACCGGACACCGGGGCGTCGAGGTAACGTGCGCCGGTCTCGTTGATCTTTGCGGCGAAGGCCTTGGTGGCGGTGGGCGAGATCGAACTCATGTCGATCACCACTTTGTTCGGCCCAAGGCCTGCGGCAACGCCGTCGGCGCGGAACAGCACATCATCGACCTGCGGAGTGTCGGGCACCATGACGATGATGAATTCGGCTTCCTGGGCCACTTGCTGCGGGTTGGCCAGGGCCACCGCACCAGCGCTGATCAGTTCAGCCGGCGCCTTGCCGTGATGCTCGGAAAGAAACAGTTGGTGACCGGCCTTTTGCAGGTTGGCAGCCATGGGGTGGCCCATGATGCCGGTGCCGATAAATCCGATTTTAGCCATGACGAAAATCCTCTCTTTATTCGATGTGAGCGCTGCTTTTTGTGGGAGCTGGCTTGCCTGCGATGGCATCACCTCGGTTTAACTGAGAGACCGAGTTGCCTGCATCGCAGGCAAGCCAGCTCCCACACAAGCCCTGCTTTCACATTGGGTTCTGTGTTGTGGGTTAGATCGCGTTGTGGCTTTTGAGCCAACCCAAACCCGCTTCGGTGGTGGTCAACGGTTTGTACTCACAGCCGACCCAACCCTGATAACCGATGCGGTCCAAATGTTCGAACAGGAAGCGGTAGTTGATCTCACCGGTGCCCGGCTCGTTGCGCCCCGGGTTGTCCGCCAGCTGGATGTGGTTGATCTCACCCAGGTGCGCAGCCATGGTGCGGGCCAGGTCGCCTTCCATGATTTGCATGTGATAGATGTCGTATTGCAGGAACAGGTTGGCACTGCCCACCTGCTCGCGAATCGACAGGGCCTGCGCCGTGTTGTTCAGGTAGAAGCCCGGGATGTCGCGGGTATTGATCATCTCCATCACAAGCTTGATGCCCACCGCCTGCAGCTTGTCGGCGGCGTACTTGAGGTTGGCGACGAAGGTTTTTTCAAGCGTCGCGTCATCCACGCCGGCCGGGCGAATCCCCGCCAGGCAGTTGACCTGGGTATTGCCCAGTACCTGGGCGTAGGCGATGGCCAGGTTGACCCCGGCACGGAACTCCTCGACCCGGTCCGGGTGGCAGGCCAGGCCGCGTTCGCCCTTGGCCCAGTCACCGGCCGGCAGGTTGAACAGCACTTGGGTCAGGCCGTGGGCATCGAGTTGCGCCTTGATTTCAGCTGAGCTGAATTCATAGGGAAACAGGTATTCCACACCACTGAACCCCGCGTCGGCGGCGGCTTTGAAACGGGCAAGAAAGTCCTGTTCGGTAAACAGCATGGACAGGTTGGCGGCAAAACGCGGCATGGGGTTCTCCTTAATCGAGCAGTGAAATGGCAGTCGGCGCGTCGTTGCCCACCAGTGCCAGATCTTCGAATTCGTTGACGGCGTTGATCTCGGTGCCCATGGAAATATTGGTCACCCGTTCCAGAATAATCTCAACGATCACCGGAACCTTGAATTCTTCGATCATTTCCTGGGCCTTGCGCAGTGCCGGCTGGATCTGGCCCGGCTCGAACACCCGCAGGGCCTTGCAACCCAGGCCTTCGGCGACGGCCACGTGGTCGACGCCGTAACCGTTGAGTTCCGGTGCGTTGAGGTTGTCGAAGGACAGCTGCACGCAGTAGTCCATTTCAAACCCGCGCTGGGCCTGGCGGATCAACCCCAGGTAGGAGTTGTTCACCACCACGTGGATGTACGGCAGCTTGAACTGTGCGCCCACGGCCAGCTCTTCGATCATGAACTGGAAGTCATAGTCGCCGGACAGTGCCACGACTTTGCGGGTCGGGTCCGCCTTGACCACACCCAGTGCCGCCGGAATGGTCCAGCCGAGCGGGCCGGCCTGGCCGCAGTTGATCCAGTGGCGTGGCTTGTAGACGTGCAGGAACTGCGCGCCGGCAATCTGCGACAGGCCGATGGTGCTGACGTAGCAGGTGTCTTTGCCGAACACCTGGTTCATCTCTTCGTACACTCGTTGCGGTTTGACCGGCACGTTGTCGAAGTGGGTCTTGCGGTGGAGGGTGGCCTTGCGCTGCTGGCAATCGTGGAGCCAGGCGCTGCGGTCCTTGAGCTTGCCGGCGGCTTTCCACTCGCGGGCCACTTCAATGAACATGGTCAATGCAGAGCCGGCGTCGGAAACGATGCCCAGGTCCGGGGTGAACACGCGGCCGATTTGCGTCGGCTCGATGTCCACGTGAATGAATTTTCGGCCCTCGGTGTACACCTCCACCGAACCGGTGTGACGGTTGGCCCAGCGGTTACCGATGCCCAGCACCACGTCCGATTTCAACATCGTGGCGTTGCCATAGCGGTGGGACGTTTGCAGGCCGACCATGCCCACCATCTGCGGGTGATCGTCCGGGATCGTGCCCCAGCCCATCAGGGTCGGGATCACCGGGATGCCGGTCAACTCGGCGAATTCCACCAGCAGTTCGCTGGCGTCGGCGTTGATCACGCCACCACCGCTCACCAGCAATGGGCGCTCGGCCTGGTCCAGCAGGGCCAGGGCTTTTTCCACCTGGATGCGGGTCGCCAAAGGCTTGGCCAGGGGCAGTGGTTGGTAGGCGTCGATGTCAAATTCGATCTCGGCCATTTGTACGTCGAATGGCAGGTCGATCAGCACCGGGCCCGGGCGGCCGGAGCGCATTTCATAGAAGGCCTTCTGGAAGGCATACGGCACCTGGCCGGGTTCCAGGACGGTGGTCGCCCACTTGGTCACCGGCTTGACGATGCTGGTGATGTCGACAGCCTGGAAGTCTTCCTTGTGCATGCGTGCCCGTGGCGCCTGGCCGGTGATGCACAGGATCGGGATCGAGTCCGCCGAGGCGCTGTACAGGCCGGTAACCATGTCGGTGCCCGCCGGGCCCGAGGTGCCGATGCACACGCCGATATTGCCGGCCTTGGTGCGGGTGTAGCCCTCGGCCATGTGCGAGGCGCCTTCAACGTGGCGAGCAAGGACGTGATCGATGCCACCGACCTTCTGCAAGGCCGAATACAGCGGGTTGATCGCGGCGCCCGGGATACCGAAGGCGGTGTCGACCCCTTCACGGCGCATCACCAGGACAGCGGCTTCGATTGCTCTCATTTTGCTCATGGTTTTGGTGCCTCTTGCGTTTTGTAATTGTATACAAGTGGTGTTGGTCCGAAGTGTATTCACGGCGAGCGGGGCAGGTCAATCCATTTTCTTGGGTGGCCTTTACGTTCGTCGGAAGGCTTATGGACGGGAATATTTCGACGTGTGGTGCGTATGTTTCGAAATATTGTATACAAAAAATAAATCTATTGTGTTCTATTTGTTTGATCGAGCTTCTGATCAGACAGAGCCCCACGGCTTTCCCATAACAAGATAAGGACGGCACCCATGAGCGCTTTAACCTTGAAAGTCGCAGTCAACCTGGCCAGCCACGCCATCGCGGCAGGCCGCACCATTTCGGCGGCACCGCTGACCGTTGCGGTACTCGACAGCGGCGGGCATTTGATAACGTTGCAGCGCGAGGATGGCGCGAGCCTGCTGCGCCCGCAGATCGCGATTGGCAAGGCCTGGGGCGCGATAGCCCTGGGCAAGGGCTCGCGCTTGCTGGCGCTGGACGCACAGCAACGGCCGGCGTTTATTGCCGCGCTGAACAGCCTGGGGCAGGGCAGCGTGGTGCCGGCACCGGGCGGGGTGTTGATCCGGGATCAGGCGGGTGTGGTGCTGGGAGCGATCGGGATCAGCGGGGATACGTCGGATATTGACGAGCAGTGTGCGATCAGTGCGATCGAGGGGTTGGGGTTGTTGGCGGATGCGGGGGTTACTGCTTGATGTGAGGTGACTGGTCGGGCCTCTTCGCGAGCAAGCCCGCTCCCACATTTGACTGCATTCCAAGGCTGGAACTCGGTCAAATGTGGGAGCGGGCTTGCTCGCGAAAGGGGCGACTCGGTCCCGGACCTAAACCCAAACCCAAACCGCATCCCACAGCGGATAGTCGCCAATCCGCTCCACCAACCCTGCTCTTAATGGGTTGGCCACGACATACCGAGCCATCTTCACCAAGTCATCGTCCTTGCGCAGCGCACGATCATGAAAGCTGGTTTGCCATAGCCGCCCTTTGCGGCCCGTAGCGCCATTAACGGTTCGAGTGCTTTTGGACTTCACCTGGCACATCAGGTCTCCCAATGAGCCTTTTTGCAGCTCAATCAACCAGTGAAAGTGGTCGGGCATGACCACCCAGGCCAGGGAGTTCGCCAGCCCTTGATACTGGGCGAGCCGGAATTGCCAGACCACCAGGCGGCCGAGATAAAAATCACTGAATATCGGCGCGCGTTCGTGGGTGTTGGTGGTGATCAGGTAGATGCGGTTGGACTCGCTGAATCGCCCGATGCGCAGGCGATGTGAAGCAGCTGGATCAGGCATTCCTTTGCCTCTCTTCAGGTGGGGTTCTGAGAGGCTAGATCGGGGAATCTGGAGATGATGGTTTGGCTTTGTGCAGGATGTGTCTGGGAGGGCGCTTTCGCGAGCAAGCCCGCTCCCACATTGGATCTGCGGCGTTTAAACAATTTATGTCTGGCACAAATTCAAATGTGGGAGCGGGCTTGCTCGCGAATCTTGAAGACGCTGCGGTCTATCAGTCCCGCTCACACCCCTTCAACACCAACCGAATAATCGTCTGCGCCGCCGCCTCATAATCCGCTTCATCCAACTTCGCCTTCCCGGTCACCGCCGAAATCTGCCAGTCAAAATCCGCATACGTCTGCGTCGCCGCCCAAATGCTGAACATCAGGTGATGCGGATCAATCGGCGCAATCAGCCCACGGTCCACCCAGCTCTGGATGCAGTCGATGTTGTGCTTGGCCTGGGCATTCAGCTGTTCCACCTGCTCGGGGCTTAAATGCGGGGCGCCGTGCATGATCTCACTGGCAAACACTTTCGAGGCAAACGGCAAATCCCGGGAGATGCAGATCTTCGAGCGGATGTACCCGCTCAACACGGCCGAAGGGTCGCCATCAGGATTGAACGGTGTGGAGGCCGCCAGGATCGGCTCGATAATGCTTTCGAGCACCTCGCGATAGAGGTTGTCCTTGGACTTGAAGTAGTAGTAGACGTTGGGCTTGGGCAGCCCGGCCTTGGCGGCGATGTCGCTGGTTTTGGTCGCGGCGAAGCCCTTGTCGGCAAACTCCTCACTGGCAGCCCGCAGGATCAGTTCTTTGTTGCGCTCGCGAATGGTGCTCATAGACCAGGAGGTTCCTTGCCAAGACAGGCGGTCTGGCATGGTAGCACCGGCTTTGCGCAGGGCTCAAGAATCCCGCCGCAGCCCTTGCATGGCGGGGCGCCCAGCTGACTTTGTCTGTCTTGATGCTGAACGCATTCACGGTCGTACAGGCACAGCTCGAGCGCGCTGCTAGAGTTCAGGCAGCGAGCGGCCATTTAGCCTGGCCGCCGCTTCCTGTTTTCGGCGTTCGAGAGAGAAACCCGTGGAGAAAAGCAGACGACGTACGTTCGCCTGGGCCGTTGGCACGTTGTTACTGGTAGCGTTGTTGATTGCCCTGGGTTTGCACTTCTTTGCAGGCGGGCACAAAGGCCGGCCGGCCGTCACCGGCGAACCGGTGGCCGTGGTGCCGGTGGTGTTGCAGGACGTGCCGGTGTATATCGATGCCCTCGGCACCGTCACCCCCACCCGCAGTGTGACCGTGGTCACCCAGGTCGATGGCATCCTCAGCAGCGTGGAATTCAAGGAAGGCCAGCACGTCAGCAAGGGCCAGGTGATTGCGCGGATCGATGACCGTGCTCTCAAGGCCCAGCTGGCCGTGGCCAAGGGTACCCTGGCCCACGACCAGGCTGTGTTGAGCAATGCCCAGCGCGATCTGGTGCGCTACCGCGAACTGGTCAAGGCCGGTTCTACCAGCCAGCAAACCGTCGACACCCAGGCGTCCTTGGTCCAGCAACAACTGGGCACCGTGGCCGCCGACCAGGGCAATGTGCAGAACCTTGAAGTGCAGGTCGGCTACTGCACCATCACTTCGCCGGTCGACGGTGTGGTGGGCCTGCGCCTGGTCGACCCCGGCAATTACGTCACCACCACCAGCACCACCGGCATCGTGGTGATTACCCAGATGAACCCGGCCACCGTGGTGTTCGCGGTCCCCGAGGACGACTTGGGCGCTATTAACCAGGCCCTGGGCCGTGGCGCCGTGACGGTGCTGGCCTACGACCGCAACAAGAAAGCCCTGCTGGCCACCGGCAGCCTGTTGGCCCTGGACAACCAGGTAGACACCTCCACCGGCACCATCAAGGTCAAGGCGCAGTTCGATGATTCGGGCAGTGCGCTGTTCCCCAACCAGTTCGTCAATGCGCGCCTGAAGGCCGACACCCTGGCCCAGGTTGCCGTGGTGCCCACCCGGGCGATCCAGCATGGCAGCAAGGGCGATTTCGTGTTCGTGGTGAATGGCGACAAGGCCAGCCTGCGCAACATCAAGACCGGCCCATCGATGGGCGATGTGTCGGCGGTGCTCGAGAACGGCGTCAAGCCAGGCGAGCAGGTGATCACCGAAGGCGCCGACAAACTGGATGACGGTTCGGCGGTGAAGGTCGTCGCCCAGTGAGGAGCTGCCGAGCATGAACATTTCGCGGCCCTTTATCGAACGTCCCGTCGCCACCACCTTGATGATGGTCGCGGTGCTGTTGCTGGGGATGTTGGGGTATCACCTGTTGTCGGTGTCGGCGTTGCCTGAAGTCGACTACCCGACCATCCAGGTCTTCACCCAATACCCCGGCGCCAGCCCGGACGTGGTCAGCTCCTCGATCACCGCGCCGCTGGAGCGCCAGCTCGGCGAGATGCCGGGCCTCAAGTCGATGAACTCCACCAGCTCCGACGGCGCTTCGGTGGTGACCCTGCAATTCGACCTGTCGCTGTCCCTGGACGTGGCAGAGCAGGAAGTGCAGGCCGCGATCAACGCCGCCGGCACCTTCCTGCCGGCCAACCTGCCGTACCCACCGGTATACAGCAAGGTCAATCCGGCGGATGCGCCGGTGCTGACCCTGTCCCTGACCTCCGATGTGTTGCCGCTGACCAAGGTCGAGGACCTGGCGGATACACGGCTGGCGCAGAAGATCTCGCAGATCACTGGCGTCGGCCTGGTGACCATCAGCGGCGGTCAGCGCCCGGCGGTGCGGGTCGAGGCGAATACCTCGGCGCTCAATAGCCTCGGCCTGTCCATTGATGACCTGCGCACCTCCCTCGGCACGGCCAACGTCAACCAGGCCAAGGGCAATATCGACGGCAAGTTCCAGGCGTATTCGATTGGTGCCAACGACCAGCTGCAATCTGCCGAGGAATACCGCGACCTGGTGATCGCCTATAAAAATGGCGCGCCGATTCGCCTGTCGCAGATCGCCAGTTCCACCCAGGGCCCGGAGAACCCGCGTCAGGCTGCGTGGACCAACAGCACGCCGTCGATTGTGCTGAACATCCAGCGCCAGCCAGGCGCCAACGTGATCCAGGTGGTCGACCGCGTGCAGCAATTGCTGCCCAAGCTGCGGGCCAGTTTGCCGGGTACCTTGAAGGTCGATGTGCTGACCGACCGCACGCAAACCATCCGCGCCTCGGTCACCGATGTGCAGTACGAACTGGCGGTGGCGGTGCTGCTGGTGGTGATCGTGATTTTCATTTTCCTGCGCGACGTTGCGGCGACGGTTATTCCGGCAGTCACCGTGCCGCTGACGCTGGTGGGCACCCTGGCGGTGGCTTATGCGCTGGGCTTTTCCCTGAACAACCTGACACTGATGGCGCTGACTATCGCCATCGGATTCGTGGTGGACGACGCCATCGTGATGATCGAAAACATCACGCGCTATATCGAGGCGGGCGACTCGCCGCTGGAGGCGGCGCTCAAGGGGTCGGAGCAAATCGGCTTCACGATTATTTCGCTGTCGATTGCGCTGATTGCAGTGATGATCCCGCTGCTGTTCATGGGCGATGTGGTCGGCCGGCTGTTCCGCGAATTCGCCATGACCGTGGCCGTGACCATCGTTATCTCGGCGTTCATCTCCCTGACGCTCACGCCGATGATGTGCGCGCGGATGCTCAAGAATAAGCACCAGGAACGCCGCGCGGATTTCTTCGACCGCATCAACACCCACTACGTGCGTGGCCTTGACTGGGTGTTGGCGCACCGCACCTTGACCCTGATCTCGATAGCGCTCACCGCCGCGCTGACCCTGATGATTCTGGTGATCATGCCCAAGGGCTTTTTCCCCGACCAGGACACCGGCCTGATCCAGGGCATTTCCCAGGCGGCGCCGACGGTTTCGTTCCAGCAGATGCAGACCGAGCAACAGCGCCTGGCCGCGCGAATCCTCAAGGACCCGGCGGTGCAAAGCCTGTCGTCCTTCGTCGGTATCGACCAGACCAACCCGACCATCAACCAGGGCAACCTGCTGATCAACCTCAAGCCCCGCGGCGAGCGTGACAGCGCCACCGAGGTGATCCGCCGGCTCTCCGATGCCAACGCCGACGACGCCGGGATCCGCCTGTACCTGCACTCGGTACAGGACCTGACCCTCGACGCCACGGTGTCCACCACCAGCTACCGGCTGGGCCTGCAAGCCACCGATCCGGACGAGCTGGAAACGTGGACCACCAAGCTGCTGGCGGCGATCAAGCAAGACCCGATGTTCACCGACGTGCAAAGCCAGGCGATGCAATTCGGCAACCAGATCCAGCTGACCTTTGACCGCGCCACCGCCTCGCGCCTTGGTATCACGCCCCAGGCGATCGACGATGTGCTGTATGACGCCTTCGGCCAGCGCCAGGTCTCGACGATCTACACCCAGCTCAACCAGTACCACGTGGTGATCGCCACCGACCATCCGCCGCGCAACTTGCCGGACCTGCTCACCGGGTTGTACGTGGACATTCCCGGTGGCGGTGTGGCGCCGCTGTCGAGCATGGCGACCATGCAGGTGGTGCGTACGCCCGTGACCATCAACCGCCTGGGTCAGTTTCCGTATGCCGACGTGTCGTTCAACCTTGCTCCGGGCCAGACCCTTGGCACGGCTGTGACGCGGCTCAAGGACATCGAGGCCAAGGTCGGCTTGCCGCTGTCGGTGCAGGCCAACCTGGAAGGCGCGGCGGCGACGTTCGAACAGTCGCTGTCCAACCAGGTATTCCTGGTGGTGGCGGCGATTGTGGTGGTGTACCTGATGCTGGGGATTCTGTACGAAAGCTTCGTGCACCCGGTGACGATCCTTTCGACGCTGCTCTCGGCAGCGCTCGGGGCCTTGCTGGCACTGCTGGTGACCGGCACACAGTTCGACATTATCGGATTGATCGGCATTGTGCTGCTGATCGGCATCGTGATGAAAAACGGCATCATGATGGTCGACTTTGCCCTGGAGTTGTTACGCGAGGGCGGCCTGAGCCCCACGGCCGCGATCCGCCAGGCGGCAGAGTTGCGGTTCCGGCCGATCCTGATGACCAGCATGGCGTCGCTGTTCGGCGCGGTGCCGCTGGCGCTCGGTACGGGGATTGGTTCGGAGCTGCGTCACCCGCTGGGCATCGCGATTATCGGCGGGTTGTTGCTCAGTCAGTTGCTGACGCTGTTTTCCACGCCGGTGATCTTCCTCGCCATGCACGGCCTGGGGCAGCGCTTCAGCCGCCGCCCGGCTGAAGCGGTCTGATGGCAATGAACCTCAGCGCGCCGTTTGTTCGCCGCCCGATTGCAACCACCTTGATGGCGGCCGGCCTCGCGCTGTTTGGCGCGCTGGCCTTCATGCTGTTGCCGGTGGCGCCGTTGCCGGAGGTGGATTTCCCGACCATCAGCGTCAGCGCCTCGTTGCCCGGCGCCGATCCGACCACCGTCGCCAGTTCAGTGGCCACGCCCCTGGAGCGCCAGTTCGGGCAGATCGCCGGGGTCACGCAGATGACCTCATCCAGCAGCTTGGGCTCGGCGCGGATCATTTTGCAGTTCGACCTGAATCGCGACATCGACGGCGCCGCGCGGGATGTGCAGGCGGCGATCAATGCGGCCCGCAGCAACCTGCCCAGCGACCTGTCCGGCAACCCGACGTACCGCAAGGTCAACCCGGCGGATTCGCCGATTCTGATCATCAGCCTGACCTCCGACAGCGCCACGCCGGGGCAGATGTATGACGTGGCCTCGACCCTGTTGGAGCAAAAGTTGTTGCAGACCACCGGGGTCGGTGACGTGACGGTGGGCGGCGGGGCGCTGCCGGCGGTGCGGGTGGAATTGAACCCCGATCGGCTCAACCAGTACGGCGTCAGCCTGGAGCAGGTGCGCCAGGTGATCAACGCCTCCAACGTCAACTTGCCCAAGGGCAACGTGGCCATCGGCGACCGTAACTACGGCATTGCGGCGAATGACCAGTTGCTCGATGAAAAGGACTACGGGCCGCTGGTGGTCAAGGCCCACAACGGCGACCTGATCCATATCGCCGACCTGGGCTACGTGCGCGAAGACGTGCAGGACCTGCGCAACTTCGGCCTGTCCAACGGCAAGCCGGCAGTATTGCTGGTGGTGTTCAAGCAGCCGGGCGCCAATGTGATCGAGACGGTGGACGCGGTGAAAGCCTCGCTGCCGTTCCTGCAAAGCTCGATTCCGGCGACGATCAAGCTCAACCTGCTGATGGACCGCACCACCACCATTCGCGCCTCGTTGCATGACGTCGAGATCACGTTGCTGGTGTCGATCCTGCTGGTGACCCTGGTGACCTTCGGCTTCTTCCGCGACTGGCGCAGCACCCTGGTGCCGGCGATTGTGGTGCCGCTGTCGCTGCTCGGCACCTTCGGCGCGATGTACTTCCTCGGCTACAGCCTGAACAACCTGTCACTCATGGCGCTGACGATTTCCACCGGCTTTGTGGTGGACGATGCGATTGTGGTGGTGGAAAACATCATGCGCCACCTGGAGCGCGGCAAGACCCGGGTGGAAGCGGCGCTGGCCGGTGCCCAGGAAGTCGGCTTCACGGTACTGACCATCAGCGTGTCGCTGGTGGCGGTGTTTATTCCGCTGCTGCTGATGGGCGGGATTGTCGGGCGGCTGTTCCGCGAGTTTTCGGTATCGTTGTCGGTGGCCATCGTGATCTCGATGCTGATCTCGCTGACGGTTACACCGATGCTCGCCAGCGTGCTGCTGCGCGCGCCGAAAGCGATTCATGAAGGCAATGAACACCCGGACTCGCGCTTTCACCGCTTCTACGATCGCACCCTCGGTTGGGTGATCGACCATACGGTGCTGATGGGTTTTGTGACGGTGTTGGTGATCGTGCTCGCCGGCGTGTTGTACGTGCTGGTGCCCAAGGGTTTTTTCCCCCAGGAAGACACCGGGCGCTTGCAGGGCAGCATCCTGGCGAACCAGAGCATTTCCTATGGGGCGATGCAGAAGGACTTCACCGAGATCAACCGCAAGGTGATGAAAAACCCGAACGTCGAAACCGTCGCCGGGTTTGTCGGCGGTGGCGGAGGGGGCGGCGGGGCGGTCAACAGCGCGCAGATGTTTGTATTGCTCAAGCCCCTGGGCGAGCGCAAGGACAACGCCACCGAAATCATCGGCCAGATCCGCCGCAGCCTCGGCGACTTGCCGGGCACCAAGCTGTATTTGCAGTCGGCCCAGGACATCACCGTGGGTGGCCGGCAAAGTGGCGCGCAATACCAATACACCCTGACCGCCGATGACCAGGAGTCGCTGGACGAATGGGTGCCCAAGGTGGTGGCGGTGCTGCGCAAATTGCCGCAACTCACCGACCTCAATACCGACCAGCAAGACAACAGCTTGCTGGCCAATGTGCAAATCAACCGGGACACGGCGGCGCGCCTCGGGGTGAGTGTCTCGGCGGTCGACCAGACGCTGTACGACGCCTTTGGCCAGCGCCAGGTCGCGACCCTGTATCGCGCGGCCAACCAGTACCACGTGGTGATGGAAATCGCGCCGGAATACTGGACCGACCCTTCCGCGCTCAAGGGCATTTATGTGCCGACGGGCATCCAGGCCACGACCACCAAGGGCACCACGGCGGCGCCCAACCTGACCACCGGGCAGACCCTGGTGCCACTCTCGGCACTGGCGGATAACACGGTGGCGCGCACCGCAATTTCCATCAGTCACCAGGGCACGTTCCCGGCGGTGACAGTCTCGTTCAACCTGGCGCCCGGCACGTCCATCGGCCAGGCCACGGCGATGGTGGACGATGCGGTGAAGCAGCTGCGCATGCCCGCCAGTGTGGTCGGCCAGTTTGCCGGTACGGCCCAGGTGTTCCAGTCGTCGGTGGCCAGTGAGCCGCTGCTGATCGTCGCTGCGTTGCTGTGCGTGTATATCGTGCTGGGCATCCTCTACGAAAACCTGACGCACCCGCTGACCATTCTTTCGACCTTGCCCTCGGCCGGCGTCGGTGCGTTGATCGCCTTGCTGCTGACCGGCACCGAGCTGTCGATCATTGCGCTGGTGGGGGTGATTCTGTTGATTGGTATCGTGAAGAAAAACGCGATCATGATGATCGACTTCGCGATCACCGAGCGGCGGGAGTTCGGCCTAACGGCCAAGGAAGCGATTCGCCGGGCGTGCCTGATCCGTTTCCGGCCGATCATGATGACCACCCTGGCGGCGATCCTTGGCGCGCTGCCGCTGGTGCTCGGCACCGGTTATGGCTCTGAGTTGCGCCGGCCGTTGGGGATTTCGATTATTGGTGGCCTGCTGTTCAGCCAGGTGCTGACGCTGTACACCACCCCGGTGATCTACCTGTGGCTCGACCGGGCGTCACAGCGCCTGGGTCGGCGTAAGGAAGCAAGGTTATGAACGTGAAATACAGCGTGCTTTGCATCAGCCTGCTGCTCGGCGGCTGCATGGTCGGGCCCGATTACCAGAAGCCCGCCATGGAGCTGCCGCAGTCATTCAAGGAAGGCGCGCAGTGGCAGCGTGCGGCGGCCAACCCCCAGGGGGCCATGGACAGCCAGTGGTGGCTGGCCTATCAGGACCCGGTGTTGAACGACCTGGTGGCGCGCTCGGCCAAGGCCAACCAGTCGATCATCGCGGCGGAGGCGGCTTATCGTCTGGCCCAGGCGCAGGTGGCGTCCAGCCGGGCAGGGTTGTGGCCCACCGTTGGCGTAGGGTTGTCGGGTTCGCGGGGAACGGCAGGCAGTGGTAGCGGCACGTCCACCACCGGTACCACGGCGGGCGGCGTGCAGAACAGTGTCAGCGCAACCTTGACCGCCAGTTGGGAGCCGGACCTGTGGGGCCTGGTGCGGCGCGGGATAGAGTCCAGCCAGGCGACGGCCCAGCAATCGGATGCGTTGCTGGCCGGGGTGCGGCTGTCCATCAGTTCCAGCGTGGCGAGTAACTACCTCGCCCTGCGGCAGATGGACATCGACGTGCGCCTGTTGCAGCAACAACAGAAGATCAACCAGCAACTGCTGGACATGATCCAGGTGCAGTTCACCCAGGGCGTCGCCACCAACGACCAGTTGCTGGTGGCTCAGGACCAGTTGACCACCTCGATTGCCGACTTGCAGACCTCCCTGCGCGACCGCGAGCAATACGAACACGCGCTGGCCGTGCTGGTGGGCGTGGCGCCGAGTGAATTCAGCGTGGCGGTGCGCAATGACTACAGCTTCGTGGTCCCGCGGCCACCGTTGACCTTGCCGTCGACCCTGCTGCAACGGCGTCCCGATGTGGTGGCGGCGGAGCGCTCGGCAGCGGCGGCCAACGCGAAAATCGGCGTGGCTGAAGCCGCATTCTTCCCGACCCTGGATCTTACTGCCGAGGCCGGTTACCGCGGCAGTGCGTTGGGCGGGTTGTTCTCCCTGCCCAATCGCATCTGGACGTTGGGGCCGGCGCTGGCGGAAACCCTGTTCGATGGCGGCGCCCGCGAAGCGGCGGTCAAGCAGGCCGAGGCCAGCTATGACCAGATCGCCGCGACCTACAAGGGCACCGTGCTCAGCGCCTTGCAGAACGTTGAAGACAACCTGTCGGCAATCAACCACCTGCAAACCCAGGCCGATGCGTTCCAGCAGGTGTACCAGCGTAATCAGCAACTGTTCGGCAGCCAGGAAGCACAGTTGCGCGCCGGCACCGTGAGCCAGGAGGCCGTGCTGACCCAGCAACTGGTGTTGCTGCAAGCCGAGCAGAATCTTCGCGACACCCAGGGCCAGCTCAGCCAGGGCAGTGTGGCGCTGATCCAGAGCCTTGGCGGGGGCTGGCAAACGCCTGCGCGCTGAACGGCTCGCTAACCCGGTGTGCGCCGCGTTATTCTCGGCGCACTTTGAATCACGGGAAGCCCGAGCCATGGCAGGAAGCAGTTTGCTGGTATTGATCGACGACATCGCCGCGGTGCTCGACGATGTGGCGTTGATGACCAAGATGGCCGCGAAGAAAACCGCCGGCGTGCTGGGGGACGACCTGGCGCTGAATGCCCAGCAAGTCTCCGGGGTGCGCGCCGAGCGGGAAATTCCGGTGGTGTGGGCGGTGGCCAAGGGCTCGTTCGTCAACAAGCTGATTTTGGTGCCGGCTGCGCTGCTGATCAGCGCGTTTGCGCCGTGGGCGGTCACGCCGTTGTTGATGCTGGGCGGCGCTTACCTGTGTTTTGAAGGTTTCGAAAAACTCGCCCATAGCTTCTTCCACAAACGCACCGAAGAGCAGGCGCACCTGGTGGAAGCCGTGGCGGATCCGGCCACGGACCTGGTGGCCTTCGAGAAGGACAAGATCAAGGGCGCGATCCGTACCGACTTCATCCTCTCCGCCGAAATCATCGCCATCACCCTCGGTACCGTGGCCGATGCACCGCTGATGCAGCAAGTGATCGTGTTGTCGGGTATCGCCATCGTCATGACCATCGGCGTCTACGGCTTGGTGGCCGGTATCGTCAAACTCGATGACCTGGGCCTGTGGCTCACCCAGAAGCCCGGCCAGGCGGCGCGCAGCATTGGCGGGGCGATCCTGCGGGCGGCGCCGTACATGATGAAAAGCCTGTCGGTGATCGGTACGGCGGCGATGTTCATGGTCGGCGGTGGCATCCTGACCCATGGTGTGCCGGTGGTGCATCACTGGATCGAGACCGTGAGCCAGAGTACTGGCGGCCTGGCGTGGTTGATGCCGACGTTGCTCAATGCCGTGGCGGGGATCATTGCCGGGGCCGTGGTGTTGGCGGTGGTCAGCGTGCTGGGTAACCTCTGGAAGCGTG
Organism: Pseudomonas sp. NPDC087814; assembly: GCF_044742865.1. Taxonomy (NCBI): domain Bacteria; kingdom Pseudomonadati; phylum Pseudomonadota; class Gammaproteobacteria; order Pseudomonadales; family Pseudomonadaceae; genus Pseudomonas; species Pseudomonas sp. NPDC087814. The sequence continues at coordinate 234,693 of NZ_JBIUVK010000004.1, forward strand.
TGAGGGCATAGGCATTTGATCGAGCGACGGCAATTCAGCGGGGGCATGAAAGGCAAGAACCTCCGCTACCTGAATGAAAATCCCGGCGAGGCCCGTCAGACGGTGCGTGCGGGATTTGTGTTGCTCGAACATTTCTCGCTGCCGGCGTTTACCCAGGCGCTGGATACGCTGATCACCGCCAACCTGCTGCGGCCCGCTTCTTTTTCTACCTCGACCTTCGGCTTGCGGGAAGGCGAGGTGATCAGTGACCTGGGGCTGGTGATCCGGCCCGATGCGCGGCTTGAGTCTTCGCTGCTTAAAGAGTTGGACCTGTTGGTGATATGCGGTGGCTATCGCACTGAACTGAAGGCTGCGGAGGAGTTTATCCACCTGCTGAAAAGCGCCTCGGAGCAGGGTGTGAGCCTGGCCGGTTTGTGGAATGGTGCGTGGTTCCTGGGGCGTGCGGGATTGCTGGGCGGCTACCGCTGCGCCGTGCACCCGGAACATCGCCCGGCCCTCGCTGATTTCTGCAAGGCGACGCAGGTCAGCAGCGAACCCTATGTGATTGATCGCGACCGGCTGACGGCATCGAGCCCTTCCGGTGCGTTTCATATGGCGCTGGACTGGATCAAGGGGCAGTACGGCAAAGCGCTTGTGGAGGGGATCGAGGACATCCTGGCGTTTGAGGAGTCGCGCTACCGGCGGGTGAAACCCACGGAAAACGTGTGCTTGAGCGCGCCCCTGCGCGAGGTGGTCAACCTGATGGACGCCAACCTCGAAGAGCCTCTGGAGCTTGAGCAACTGGCCGTTTATGCGGGCCGTTCCCGACGCCAGTTGGAGCGTTTGTTCAAGGAGCAGCTTGGCACCACGCCCCAGCGTTATTACCTGGAACTGCGCATCACCGAGGCCCGTCGGCTGCTGCAACACACCGAGCTGTCCCAGGTGGATGTGCTGGTGGCCTGCGGGTTTGTCTCGCCGAGCCATTTCAGCAAGTGCTACAGCGCCTACTTTGGCTACAGGCCATCCAAGGAAAAGCGCCTGGTCAAATAGCCTGAGATTGGCATTCGCCACAAATATAGATACGATGCTAATCATTAGCTTGCTATCTATATGTAGGTTTAATGAAATCCTCCACCTTCCAGCTCCCTGATTTCTGGCAGGCGACGTTGACCCCGTCCCGTAGCGATCTGCTGTTTGCCTTGCGCAACATGATCGCCGGCGGGGTCGCGTTGTACCTGGCCTTCTGTTTTGACTTGCAGCAACCGCAATGGGCCCTGACCACCGTATTTATCGTGGGCCAGTCCACCAGCGGCATGGTCCTGGCCAAAGGCGCCTATCGGCTGGTGGGTACGTTTGTCGGGGCCATGGTTTCCATCGCGATGATCGGCGTGTTTGGCCAGGCGCCGTTGTTGTTCCTGCTGTGCATGGCGCTGTGGCTGGCGTTTTGTACCACGGGGGCATCCTTGCTGCGCAATCATGCGTCCTATGGGTTTGTGCTGGCGGGTTACACCACGGCGATTATTGCGCTACCCGCTACGGCGGCACCGCTGGGAGTGTTCGATGAGGCGGTGGCACGCTGCCAGGAGATCAGCCTGGGGATTCTTTGTGTCTCCATCGCCAGTACGATTCTGTGGCCGCGCCGGGTCGAGCAGGTGCTGGCGGTTCAGGCGCGCGCCGCCTGGCAGGCCGGGGTGCGGGCTGCCGCTTCGGAGCTGTTGGGTACCGACCAGCGTAAAGGCTTGCTCGAAGCATTGAGCCGCCTGGTGGCGGTGGACAGCCAGCGCGACCATGCCTGGTTTGAAGGGCCCAAGGGCCGGCGCCGCTCCCAGGCCTTGCGGGTGCTCAGCCGTGATCTGCTTAGCCTGCTGCGGGCGGCGCGGGGCGTGGCGCGCCAGCGGATGATGCTCGATGAAACGGCGGCGGTCGGGCCACTGATTGAAGCGGTGGCTTTGGCGTTGCAGCAGGAGCGCCTTGATGAGCTGCCCGGGTTGTCACAACGGCTTGGCCTGGCGTTGCAGGATCCGCATCTTGGCCAGGAGGCGCACTTTTGCCTGGTGCAACTGGCGCAGGTGTTGCGCTTGATTGAGCTGGGTGCATTGACGCTGTCGGCGGTCGAGCAGGGCAGGGTGCCGCCCGGCGCACCGGGGGCGATGTCCTGGCACCGGGATATCGAGCAGGGGGTGCTTGGCGGGCTGCGCAGTGCGTTGGCGTTTCTGGCGGTCGCGGCGTTTTGGATCTTTACGGCATGGCCTTCGGGTTTGGGCGCGGTATCGATTTGTGGCGTGGTGTTGAGCCTGTTTGCAGCGCGGGAAAACCCGTCGGCTTCCAGCCTTAACTTCCTCAAGGGCATAGCGCTGTCGATCCCGGTGGCCGGTTTTGTGTGCTTCGTGCTGTTGCCCGGCTTCGATGGCTTTCCCTTGTTATGCCTGGCGTTGGGAGTGCCGCTGTTTTTCGCCTCGTTGTGCATGAGCCGCCTCAAGCTGGCGGCCACGGCCTCGGCGTTCTGCATCTTTTTCGTCAACAACGTCGGGCCCAGCAATGTGATGACCTATGACTTCGCCGCGTTCCTCAACAAGGCCATCGCGACGCTGGTGGGTGTCGGGATTGCCGTGGTGGTGTTTCGGCTGATCCAACTCAATCCCGGCGAGCATCACTATCGGCGGATGTTCAAGGCGTCGCTGTTCGACCTGGCGCAATTGACTTCCCGTCCCCTGGAGCAGGCTGAAAGCTGGTTTGGCGGGCGCATGGCGGACCGGCTGATTCGCCTGTCGCGCTACAGCGAAACCTTGCCTGCCGATCGCCGTGTCCACTGGGATAACGGATTGCTGGGGCTGGACCTGGGGGACGAGTTGCTGGAGTTGCGCGCCTGCCTGGCGGACAGCCGGGGTGCGTTGGCGATTGAGCGCGATCGCTATTTGCGGGCATTGGAGTCGGTGTTGGAGGAGGGTGGACCGAGCGTGGCGAATGAGTCGCTGATGGATGCGGCCAGCGTTGCGATGCTTGAAGCGCTTGAACAGCCTTCGGGATTGGCGGAGCAGGATCGGGAAATGGCCAGGGCGGCGGTACTGCAATTGCGGTTTACGTGGCGTAAGTGGTGTCGGCGGGGGGTGTAGGCGCTGGCAAGCCAGCGCCTACACGGGGCATTACTCGGCGATCTGCAACTTGCGCGCCTCGGTGTACACGTAGCGCACCTTTTCATACTCGAACGGCGAGTTCATCTGACCGTAGCGGAAGCTGGTCTGGTAGCGCTTGTCGACGGCGCGCAGGGCCCAGATTTCCGGGTGGTTTTCGCTGACCTTGGACACGTTCAGGAAGTTGATCTCGGTCTCGGCGCCGTAGTCCACCAGCAGGCCGGTGGTATCCCGCAGGTTCGACGGACCAAACAGCGGCAGCACCAGGTAGGCGCCGCCCGGTACACCGTAGAAGCCCAGGGTCTGGCCGAAGTCTTCGCTCTGGCGCGGCAGGCCCATGGCGGTGGCCGGGTCCCACAGGCCGGCGATGCCGATGGTGGTGTTGAGCAGCAGGCGGCCGGTGGTTTCCAGGGAACGATGGCCCTTGAGCTGCAGCAGGCTGTTCAACAGGTTGGGCACATCCCCGAGGTTGTTGAAGAAGTTGCTGACGCCGGTACGCAGGAAGCTTGGGGTGACATAGCGGTAACCGTCCACCACCGGCAGGAACACCCACTGGTCGAAGCGGTAGTTGAAGTGGTAGACCCGGCGGTTCCACGACTCCAGCGGGTCGTAGACATTCAGCGCGTTGACCGACGAGCGCTCGAACTCACGCTGGTCCAGGCCAGGGTTGAACTTGAGGTGGCTCAGGGGCTCCTTGAAGCCGTCGGAGTCCACTACGGTCGGCGTGTGGGCCTTGCTGTTGTCGGCATTGGCCACGCCCGCGCACATCAGGGCGGCGAGCAGCAGAAGATATTTAGCCACGGAAGAACTCCAGCATGGCGTCGGCGTTGACGCGGTAGTTGAGGTTGCCGCAATGGCCGCCCAGGGGGTAGACGGTCAAGCGATCGCCGAAGGTTTTACGCAGGAAGCCAAGGTCGCCAGGGCCCAGGATCACGTCGTCGGCGTTGTGCATGACGGCGATTTTCGGGCTGTCGTGCAGGTAGTCCTTGAGGGCATACAGGCTGACCTGGTCAACCAGTTGCAGCAGGCTGCCGCCGTCGGAACGGGCGCGCCACATCGGGATCACCTGTTCGGTGAGGTAGCAGTCGAAGTCGCACTGCAGCGCACGCTTGAGGAACGGCGTGAGGCTGGTGCCTTCGCTGATCGGGTACTTGGGCGGGATGATCAGGCCGCGACGGTTGATCAGGTCCGAGGTGAAGGCAATGTCGGCCGCCGAGAAGCGGAATGAAGTGCCGATCAGCATCGCCATCTGTTCGTTGGTCAGGTGTTCCTTGGAGTTCTGGAAGTCGTACAGCAGGGCATCGTTGAGGTCGATGTAGCCCTTTTGCTGGAAGTAGCGGGTCAGTTTGTTCAACACCAGCTCATAGAAGGTGGTGCTGTTGTTGATGCCCTTGACCTCGGTCTGCACCAGCTTGTCGAGGTTGGTGATCGAGGTATAGAGGTTGACCGGCGGGTTCAGCAGCAGGACTTTCTTGAAGTTGAAGCTGCGACGGGTTTCGTCCAGCTTGCTGACAAAGGCTGCGTCGAGGGCGCCGAGGCTGTAGCCGGTGAGGTAGAAGTCGGTCACGGGCAGCGTCGGGTTTTGCGCGCGTACGGCCTGCATCACGCGGTACATGTCTTCGGCGTCTTCCTGGCTGATGCCGGGAGTGGCGAAGCGCGAGGCGGCGGCGATGAAGTCGAAGCTGGTGGGGGACGACAGCTGGACGACGTGGTAACCGGCCTTGTAGTAGAGCTTTTTCAGGTATTCGTTGATGGTGCTGTCAAAGCGTGCGCCGGTGCCGGCGATCAGGAAGATCAGCGGTGCGGCACGGTCCTGCTTGGCGATGCGGTAGGTGAGTTTCTTCACCGCCCAGAAGTTGTCAGGCAGGCTGAACTCGCGCTCGGGACGCATCGTCAGGGTGTAGTCGGACTGATTGATTTGATCGTCCGATGGCAGTTCCGGCCGCAGGTTCGGCGGGGTGGTGGCGATGGTCGCTTCAAACGGGTTGGTCAAAGGGTAGCCATAGCTGGCCTGGTCGATATCGACCGCCAGTGCTGACGCACTCAGAAAAAGGCTGCCCAACAGGGCCGCACAGCGCAAGGAACGGAGCATGACTAAATCCCTAAGAGGAAAACGTGCTGAAGTGGAGTTCGCAGGCTATGACCACCGCGTTGCTGCCGAAGTGCCAGCCTTCGGCACTAAAAGTCGGAAAAAACGTCGGAATCGGGGTAATAGTAGCGAGACGATACACTTTGGCACGCCTTAATGAACACTTATCTGTTTGCAAAACTTGCCAACGGCCACCGGGGGATTAAGCTGGGCGCCGTTTTCGCCTATCGGAGTGCCCCATGTCCCGCCGTTTTCCGCTGATCCTGTTGCTTATTGCCCTGCCGCTTTGGCTGGCCGCCAGTTATGGCGCGCGTTACGGATTCATGGAGGATGGCCGTTGGGTGGGCATTTGCGCTGACGAAGCCAGCCGCTGGGAATGCCAGGTGCGTTCCAACCTGGGGTTGATGATTCACTTCAAGGTGCTGGGCTGGGCGGCGCTGGTCACGGCGGTGCTGGCGTTTTTCGTGCCGGGCCGGGCCGGGTGGGGTTTGGCGGTGTTGGCGCTGGTGTTCGGGTTTCCGGCGTTGGCGTTGTACAACACGACCTTTGCGGTGTTTGCGGTGGTGATTGCGGGGTTGCGGTTGGTCCGTAAGCCTCGCGTTGCCTGACAGGGCCTCTTCGCGAGCAAGCCCGCTCCCACATTTGACCGAGTACATCCCTTGGAATGCGGTCGAGTGTGGGAGCGGGCTTGCTCGCGAAAGCGGTCTTAAGCCTTGCGCACCCGTAAGCAACGCCACAAGGCTACGACCATGAGCAGGCTCACCACCGCCCAACCCCACGCCTGCTGGTTCATCAACCCTTCACGGAACAACTGCGGCGCAATACCGGCACCGATGATGAACGCCAGCAATGCAATCTCCCGCCGCAGCCCGCTCACCGGACGCACCAGGTACACCAGCGCCGGCAGCACCAGCGCGGCACTCGGGAAGCTGCGGTAACGCGGGTCAAATACCAGCGCCAGCATCATGACCGCACCGGCAAACCCGGCGATTGCCACCAGCCAGCCAGCGCGCTGCTCCAGCCAGTTGAAGGCGCGTTCGCGCCAACCTTCTCGCGTACTCAACGCCAGGGCGGCGTGAGCCAGTACCGCAAGGTTCAAGGCCACCAGCAATCCAGCCCACACCCACTCATCCGTGAAGCGCGCGGTGACCCGGTTCAACTCGGCCCAGGTGCCGATCGAGCAGGCCGCCACGGCGCCCAGCAATGGCAACAACAACGCAGCCCGGGTCGTGCGCACGCGGCCACCCAGCAGCAGCGTGCCCAGCAGGATGATCCCGCCAACCCCCAGCCACAGCGGCCAGTACGGCACATTGGTCACCGGGCCGGCGAGCACGCCCTTGTCCTGGCGGTCCGCATCAAACAGGCCCCAGTAACCCCCCACCGCCCCTTCACTGGCACGTTTCCACGGCTGGTCAAAGGCTTCGATCAGGTTGTAGTGCCAGCCATTGGCTTCGGCCATGGCCACGAACCCGCGCATGAATTTCGCTTCGTTGACCCGGCTCGGCACCGCCGTTTCCCGCTGGCGGCCTTCGCTCGGCCAGCCGGTCTCGCCGATCATCACGTCCTTGGGGGCGAACTTGTTGCCGAAGGTCTGGCGCACATCGCCCACGTGCTTGAGCGCCTGGTCGATGCCCGAGGGGTCATCTTCCCAGTAAGGCAGCAGGTGGATGGTCAGGAAGTCCACGGCCGGGGCGATTTCCGGGTGTTGCAGCCAGAACTCCCACACATCGGCGTAGGTGACCGGTTGCTTGATATGGTCCTTGACGTGATGGATCAGCTTGACCAACTGCGCGGCAGTGACTTCCTTGCGCAGCAGGGTTTCGTTGCCGACGATCACCGAGGTGACGACGTCGGGGTTGGCATTGGCCGAAGCGATCAGTGCCTCGACTTCCTTGGCGGTGGCCACCGGATCACTGCTGACCCATGCGCCGCTCATCAGCTTCAGGCCGTGTTTGCGTGCCAGTGCCGGCAAGTCTTCAAGGCCGGTCTGGGAGTAGGTGCGTATGCATTCGAAACGGGTGGCCAGCAACGCCAGGTCGGCGTCCATGCGCTCGGGGCGCAGTTTGAACGGCTGGTCGAACGGCGACTGGTCTTTGTCGAAGGGCGTGTAGGACGCACATTGCAGCTTGTGGCTGGCGCTGGCCACGTCCGGCAGCACCACCGGTTGGCCAAGGCCGTACCAATAGCCGCCGAGGGCCAGCACACCGAGGATCAGGGCAAATAAATAGGGCAGGAGCGGGAAACGTGCAGTCGCGGGCATGATCAGGCCGTCTGGGGGCAAAGGCGCGCATCTTACCCGGATTTGAGCCGTCCCAGTGGGGCCGCATAATTTTGACATGCAAAGTTCGGGCGGGATCGTCGGTGAATGTCCTACAAATCATCCTGCTGGCAATGTGATGTCGTTTCTTGCTTACCTGAGGTCGCAGTCAGAGCAGGTCGCTTGTGGCAGCAGGTTGATGATCGAAGTGTCAGCCCTCCACTGATGAGGCACCCACGTGATCGATGCGCGTGAAGGGGGCGCGGTGCACCACATAACAACAGGTTGACGTCGCTCGGCATCCGCCGGGCGCAGCACTTTCGGGGAAGCACTATGAAGATGCGACGACTCTTGGGCGCAGCTGCCACTCTGGTAGTTGCGATGAGCTCCACACTGGCCAGCGCCGACAGCAAAACCCTGAGCATCGGCTATGTGGATGGCTGGTCGGACAGTGTTGCCACCACCCACGTGGCGGCAGAAGTGATCAAGCAAAAGCTCGGTTATGACGTGAAACTGCAAGCGGTCGCCACCGGGATCATGTGGCAAGGCGTGGCCACCGGCAAACTCGACGCCATGCTCTCCGCCTGGTTGCCGGTGACCCACGGTGAATACTGGGCCAAGAACAAGGACAAGGTGGTCGACTACGGCCCCAACTTCAAGGACGCCAAGATCGGCCTGATCGTGCCTGAGTACGTGAAAGCCAAATCCATCGAAGACCTCAAGACCGACACCACCTTCAAGAACAAGATCGTGGGTATCGACGCCGGTTCAGGTGTGATGCTCAAGACCGACGAAGCAATCAAGGCCTATGGCCTGGACTACAAGCTGCAAGCCAGTTCGGGCGCGGCGATGATCGCCGAGTTGACCCGTGCCGAAGACAAACAGGAATCCATTGCGGTCACCGGCTGGGTGCCACACTGGATGTTCGCCAAGTGGAAACTGCGTTTCCTGGACGACCCAAAAGGAATTTATGGTGCTGCTGAGACCGTCAACAGCATCGGCAGCAAAGGCCTGGAAAAGAAAGCCCCGGAAGTCGTGGCGTTCCTGAAGAAATTCCAGTGGGCCTCCAAGGATGAAATCGGCGAAGTCATGCTGGCGATCCAAGAGGGCGCCAAGCCTGAAGCGGCGGCCAAGGACTGGGTGGCCAAGCACCCTGAGCGCGTCGCCGAGTGGACTGCTAAATAAGGCGTTAAAACTGTAGGAGCGAGCTTGCTCGCGAAGAACGCAAGGGCACCGCGATCATCCAGAATGAACGCGTTACCGTTGACGTTTTTCGCGAGCAAGCTCGCTCCTACAATTGTTTCTGCACACCCGTAAACCCTCGCTACACTCCTTCTACTACTAAGGTCGTCTGGAACCTGTTCCTCAGCCGCATACAGTGGATATGTTCCAATAATAAAAAGCTGTGCTGCGAGGATAAAAACAATGAACGACAGCATTTACCTCTCGATTCAAAACAGCCCGCGTTTCAAGGAGCTGGTTAGTAAAAGGGAAAGATTCGCCTGGATTCTCTCGGCAATCATGCTTGGGCTTTACTCCGCTTTCATTCTTCTGATTGCCTATGGGCCGCAAATACTGGGGGCCAAGATCAGCCCCGGTTCGTCCATCACGTGGGGGATCCCTATCGGGGTCGGGCTGATTGTGTCGGCCTTCGTCCTCACCGGCATCTATGTACGACGCGCCAACGGCGAATTCGACGACTTGAACAATGCGATTCTCAAGGAGGCTGCGCAATGATCCGTCGTCTATTGGCTGTACTCGGCGCTTCGGCCTTTGCACCTGCCGTTTGGGCGGCCGATGCACTGACCGGCGAAGTGCATAAACAACCGCTGAATATCGCAGCGATCCTGATGTTCGTGGCCTTCGTCGGCGCGACCTTGTGCATCACCTACTGGGCGTCCAAGCGCAACAAGTCGGCGGCCGACTACTATGCGGCCGGCGGCAAGATCACCGGGTTCCAGAACGGTCTGGCGATTGCCGGTGACTACATGTCGGCAGCCTCCTTCCTGGGGATTTCCGCGCTGGTGTTCACCTCCGGCTACGACGGCCTGATCTACTCGATCGGCTTCCTGGTGGGCTGGCCGATCATTCTGTTCCTGATCGCCGAGCGCCTGCGTAACCTGGGCAAATACACCTTTGCCGACGTGGCGTCCTATCGCCTGGGGCAAACCCAGATCCGCAGCCTGTCGGCCTGTGGCTCTTTGGTGGTGGTGGCGTTCTACCTGATCGCGCAGATGGTAGGCGCGGGCAAGCTGATCCAGCTGCTGTTCGGCCTGGATTATCACGTCGCGGTGATCCTGGTAGGCATCCTGATGTGCCTCTATGTGTTGTTCGGCGGCATGCTGGCGACCACCTGGGTGCAGATCATCAAGGCAGTGCTGTTGCTGTCCGGTGCTTCGTTCATGGCGCTGATGGTGATGAAACACGTCAACTTCGACTTCAACATGCTGTTTGCCGAGGCGATCAAGGTTCACCCTAAAGGTGAAGCGATCATGAGCCCGGGCGGCCTGGTGAAAGACCCGATTTCGGCGTTCTCCCTCGGCCTGGCACTGATGTTCGGTACCGCCGGCCTGCCGCACATCCTGATGCGCTTCTTCACCGTGAGTGACGCAAAGGAAGCGCGCAAGAGCGTGCTGTATGCCACTGGCTTCATCGGCTACTTCTATATCCTGACCTTCATCATCGGCTTCGGCGCGATCCTGCTGGTCAGCACCAACCCGGCGTTCAAGGATGCTGCAGGTGCCTTGCTCGGCGGTAACAACATGGCGGCGGTGCACCTGGCCAACGCGGTGGGCGGCAGTATCTTCCTGGGCTTCATCTCGGCCGTGGCGTTTGCCACCATCCTGGCAGTGGTTGCCGGTTTGACCCTGGCGGGTGCTTCGGCGGTGTCCCATGACCTGTACGCCAGCGTGATCAAGAAAGGCAAGGCCAACGAGAAGGATGAGATTCGCGTATCGAAGATCACCACCATCGCCCTGGCAGTGCTGGCGATTGGCTTGGGCATCCTGTTTGAAAGCCAGAACATCGCGTTCATGGTGGGCCTGGCGTTCTCCATTGCGGCCAGCTGTAACTTCCCGGTGCTGCTGCTTTCCATGTACTGGAAAAACCTCACCACCCGCGGTGCAATGATTGGTGGCTGGCTGGGCTTGATCAGCGCCGTTGGCCTGATGATCCTCGGCCCAACCATCTGGGTCTCGATCCTGCACCATGAGAAGGCGATCTTCCCTTACGAGTACCCGGCGCTGTTCTCGATGATCATTGCGTTCATCGGCATCTGGTTCTTCTCCATCACCGACAAATCGGCGGCGGCAGAGAAGGAACGTGCGCTGTACTTCCCGCAGTTTGTGCGTTCGCAGACTGGCCTGGGGGCGAGTGGGGCGGTTAGCCACTAAGCCCGTAACAGTTACAAAAAAATGCCCCGGTCGTGAGATCGGGGCTTTTTTTTGCCTTTATTGGTAACGAATACGACAAAACTGTTTCTCAAATCCGGCACAAATAAAAACGGCCTCCCTATCAAAGGAGGCCGTTTTCGGTGTAGCCAAGTAGCGATCAGCTTACTTGCGGTCTTCCAGCTTGGTGATGTCACGCGACTCGTAGCCAGTGTACAGCTGGCGCGGACGGCCAATCTTGTACGGGCTGGAGAGCATTTCTTTCCAGTGGGAGATCCAGCCTACGGTCCGCGCCAGGGCGAAGATCACGGTGAACATGCTGGTTGGAATCCCGATCGCCTTGAGGATGATCCCCGAGTAGAAGTCGACGTTCGGGTACAGCGAGCGCTCGATGAAGTACGGGTCGGTCAGGGCGATCTCTTCCAGGCGCATGGCCAGTTCGAGTTGCGGATCGTTCTTGATGCCCAGTTCCTTCAACACTTCGTCGCAGGTCTTCTTCATTACGGTGGCGCGCGGGTCGCGGTTCTTGTAGACCCGGTGACCGAAGCCCATCAACTTGAACGGATCGTTCTTGTCCTTGGCCTTGGCGATGAACTTGTCGATGTTCGAGACATCGCCGATTTCATCGAGCATGGTCAATACGGCTTCGTTCGCACCGCCGTGGGCAGGGCCCCACAGTGCGGCGATACCGGCGGCGATACAGGCGAACGGGTTGGCACCCGAAGAGCCCGCCAGGCGCACGGTAGAGGTCGAGGCGTTCTGTTCGTGGTCGGCGTGGAGGATGAAGATCTTGTCCATCGCGGCGGCCAGCACCGGGCTGATCGGTTTGATCTCGCACGGGGTGTTGAACATCATGTGCAGGAAGTTTTCCGCGTACGTCAGGTCGTTGCGCGGGTACATCATGGGTTGACCCATGGAGTACTTGTAAACCATTGCGGCCAGGGTCGGCATCTTGGCAACCAGGCGGATCGCGGAGTTTTCGCGATGCTGCGGGTTATTGATGTCCAGGGAGTCGTGATAGAAGGCCGACAGGGCGCCGACTACGCCGCACATGACGGCCATCGGGTGGGCGTCGCGACGGAAGCCGTTGAAGAAGGTCTTCAACTGCTCGTGAACCATGGTGTGGTTCTTCACGGTGCTGACAAACTGGGCCTTTTGCTCAGCTGTTGGCAATTCGCCATTAAGCAGCAGGTAGCAGGTTTCCAGGTAGTCCGACTGTTCAGCAAGCTGTTCGATCGGGTAGCCGCGGTGCAGCAAGATACCGTTATCACCGTCGATATAGGTGATCTTCGACTCGCATGAGGCGGTCGACATGAAGCCTGGGTCGAATGTAAAACGGCCCGTGGCCGTCAGGCCCCGTACGTCGATAACATCGGGACCAACGGTGCCGGTTAAAATGGGCAGCTCGACGGGGGCTGCGCCCTCGATGATCAACTGCGCTTTTTTGTCAGCCATGTGGCCTCCTATTTATGCTTCAAATCATCAGACAGACCCCCCACGCAGGGCCCGCACCACTATAGTGAGATAAATTCAGATGTCAATTTGCCTAAAGTCTTGCTCCAGAAGGCTTTAACCGTACTTTTTCCTCGAAATTACCTGCCGTTTACGCCTTTTATGCCGCCAGCGCAATGCGCTATTAGGGTGAGGAGTGCGCGTTGTCATTAGTTGCCTAACTGTCTATACTCGGCCTCCGACCGCCAGGGGCTTTTGGGCCCGTTTTGATGGGGGTCGCACTCCCTGGGTGGTGGTTACCTGACCAGTGCACTCCCCAACAACTTTGCCCTGATTGTTAGGGGCTCTTCAGTGTGAAAAAAAGCCGTGAATAGCCAACGACCTGTAAACCTAGACCTAAGGACCATCAAACTCCCCATCACCGGCGTAACGTCGTTCCTGCACCGTGTATCCGGCATCATCCTGTTTCTTGGCCTGGGCATCATGCTTTATGCATTGAGCAAATCCCTGGGTTCGGAAGAAGGGTACGCCGAGGTGAAGGCATGCTTGACCAGTCCGCTGGCCAAATTCGTCGCCTGGGGCCTCCTGTCCGCTCTGCTTTATCACCTTGTGGCCGGTATTCGCCACTTGATCATGGACATGGGTATCGGTGAGACGCTGGAAGGCGGCAAGCTGGGCTCGAAAATCGTCATCGCCATTTCCGTGGTGCTGATCGTTCTGGCGGGAGTTTGGATATGGTAACCAGCGTTACGAACCTGTCGCGTTCGGGCCTCTATGACTGGATGGCGCAACGTGTGTCTGCGGTTGTTCTCGCGGCTTATTTCATCTTCCTGATCGGGTACCTCGCGGCGAACCCTGGCATTGGCTACGCCCAATGGCACGGCCTGTTCGCTCATAACGGGATGCGCATCTTCAGTCTGCTGGCCCTTGTAGCCCTGGGCGCTCACGCCTGGGTTGGCATGTGGACCATCGCGACCGACTACCTGACGCCGATGGCGCTGGGCAAGTCCGCGACAGCAGTACGGTTTCTCTTCCAGGCAGTATGCGGCGTCGCGATGTTCGCTTACTTCGTCTGGGGTGTGCAGATTCTTTGGGGTATCTGATTCATGGCTAACACAGTTAATACGCTTTCATTCGACGCCATCATCATTGGCGGCGGCGGTGCCGGCATGCGCGCTGCGCTGCAACTGGCCCAGGGCGGTCACAAGACTGCCGTGATCACCAAGGTGTTCCCGACCCGTTCCCACACCGTTTCGGCCCAGGGTGGCATCACCTGCGCCATCGCCTCCGCCGATCCAAACGATGACTGGCGCTGGCACATGTACGATACCGTCAAGGGTTCCGACTATATCGGTGACCAGGACGCTATCGAATACATGTGCTCCGTAGGCCCGGAAGCGGTCTTCGAGCTGGAGCACATGGGTCTGCCGTTCTCCCGTACCGAACAGGGTCGCATCTATCAGCGTCCGTTCGGCGGTCAGTCGAAAGACTTCGGTAAGGGTGGCCAGGCCGCTCGTACCTGCGCCGCAGCCGACCGTACCGGTCACGCGCTGTTGCACACCCTGTACCAGGCCAACCTGAAGGCCGGCACCGTATTCCTCAACGAATACTACGGCGTCGACCTGGTGAAGAACGAAGACGGTGCCTTTGTAGGCATGATCGTTATCTGCATCGAAACCGGCGAAACCTCTTACGTGCGGGCTAACGCCACCGTATTGGCGACCGGCGGTGCAGGCCGTATCTACTCCTCTACTACCAACGCCCTGATCAACACCGGTGACGGTATCGGCATGGCCCTGCGTGCAGGTGTCCCGGTACAAGACATCGAAATGTGGCAGTTCCACCCGACCGGCATCGCCGGCGCCGGTGTACTGGTTACAGAAGGTTGCCGTGGTGAAGGTGGTTACCTGATCAACAAGAACGGCGAGCGCTTCATGGAGCGTTATGCTCCGAACGCCAAAGACCTTGCCGGTCGTGACGTTGTAGCCCGTTCCATGGTTAAAGAGATCATCGCCGGTAACGGCTGTGGTCCCGATGGCGACCACGTAATGCTGAAGCTCGATCACCTCGGTGAAGAAGTGCTGCACAGCCGTCTGCCAGGCATCATGGAGCTGTCCAAGACCTTTGCCCACGTTGACCCGGCTGTTGCGCCGATCCCGGTTGTTCCAACTTGCCACTATATGATGGGCGGCGTTGCCACCAACATTCATGGCCAGGCGATCACCCAGGACGCCGACGGTGTCGACCAGATCATCCCTGGTCTGTTCGCGGTAGGTGAAGTGGCTTGTGTATCGGTTCACGGTGCCAACCGTCTGGGCGGCAACTCGCTGCTTGACCTGGTGGTATTCGGTCGTGCCGCCGGCCTGTTCCTGGAGCAGACCCTCAAGGAAGGCGTTGATTACGCGCGTCCACGCCAGTCCGACATCGACGCTGCCCTGGCACGTCTGGATGGCCTGAACTCGCGTACCGATGGCGAAGACGTCGCCTCCCTGCGCAAAGAGCTGCAAAGCTGCATGCAGAACTACTTCGGTGTGTTCCGTACCGGCGAATACATGCAGAAAGGTATCGCCCAGCTGGCTGACCTGCGTACGCGCATCGCCAACGTCAAGATCAACGACAAGAGCCAGGCGTTCAACACCGCTCGAATCGAAGCCCTTGAGCTGCAAAACCTGCTGGAAGTGGCTGAAGCGACTGCGATCGCCGCCGAGGTTCGTAAAGAATCCCGTGGTGCTCACGCTCGTGAAGACTATGAAGACCGCGACGACGAAAATTGGTTGTGCCACACCCTGTACTTCCCGGGTGACAAGCGCGTAACCAAGCGTGCCGTGAACTTCTCGCCGAAGACGGTTCCGACGTTTGAACCGAAGATTCGGACTTACTAAGGGTGGCTGCCATGTTGAAAGTCAGTGTTTATCGCTACAATCCTGATCAGGACGCTGCGCCGTTCATGCAGGAATTCCAGGTCGATACCGGTGGTAAGGACCTGATGGTGCTGGACGTGCTGGCCCTGGTTAAAGAGCAGGACGAAGGTTTCTCCTATCGTCGCTCTTGCCGTGAGGGTGTTTGCGGCTCCGACGGCATGAACATCAACGGCAAGAACGGCCTGGCATGCATCACGCCGCTGTCTTCCGTGGTGAAAGGCAACAAGTTGGTTGTTCGTCCGCTGCCAGGTTTGCCGGTTATCCGTGACCTGGTCGTCGATATGAGCATCTTCTACAAGCAATACGAGAAGGTTAAGCCATTCCTGCAGAACGACACGCCGGCTCCGGCCATCGAGCGTCTGCAGACTCCGGAAGAGCGCGAGAAGCTGGACGGTCTGTACGAGTGCATCCTGTGCGCTTGCTGCTCGACTTCCTGCCCGTCCTTCTGGTGGAACCCCGACAAGTTCCTGGGCCCAGCTGCCCTGCTGCAAGCGTACCGCTTCCTGGCAGACAGCCGTGACACCAAGACTGCCGAGCGTCTGGCTTCGCTGGATGACCCGTTCAGCGTATTCCGCTGCCGCGGGATCATGAACTGCGTCAACGTATGTCCCAAAGGCCTGAACCCGACTAAGGCCATTGGTCACGTACGTAGCATGCTGCTGCAAAGCGGCGTGTAACCGACGTTGTAGTAAAAGCAGGACCGTTGTGCCCGTAGATGCTACGGCGCAGGCTTCAACCGGCGCCGTAGTTTTAACTTGAGCAGCGACTTACAAAGACGCGGCTCTTATTTTGAAGAAATGAGACAAGCAGGGGCATTCGGGTTGGTACCCGAACTATCAGCGTGATCCTATGTGGCTTGTTTTGGTCGCTGCACTTGGCCTTTTGCAAGCAAACTCGGTGTTTTCGCCGGTGGTGTAACCATATCGTGGTTGTCAAATCATGAATGATTTAGTGATGCATCTGATGTTGATCTGGTGTTATGTTTCATT
>NZ_JBIUVK010000005.1:0-1172 GCF_044742865.1 Pseudomonas sp. NPDC087814
ACGTCGCTGGCGTCAACCAGCTTGCCGTCGACCTTGCCGGCCACGGTGGCCTTGGCCAGGCCGGCACCAATGGATGCGGCGACCTCGGCTACGGAAACCGAATGATCGAATGAACGTTGACTGCCGTCGGGAAGAGTAATAGTTGGCATGGCGCCTCCTCTCCTAGTGGTGACCCCTACCAAAGGTCACGTGGGTTGGGATGAGCCAGTACAAGATCCAATACCAGGCCGTTCAGTGATGAACGCCTGCCTTACAGCGGCAGGAGCCTTTCGGCCAACCGATAATCGAACCAGAGTGACTGGAGTTAAACAAAAAAGACCTTGGCAAGGCGGCATAGGGCGCGCCGGAAAATAGCCAAGCGAAAGATGCTAGCACAGATGAACGGTCATGGCGCCGAAGCCGCTTCAGGAAACGAAAATTCCCGGCTTTTAAGGGCAAAAGTGAACTTGAACTGTACGGCAGCCCTCAAACACACCGAGAATCGCCGTTCGTCCACGACTCCAGGAGCATTTGATTATGCGTTTTACCTCGACTTTCGCCCTTGCTGCATCCCTGACCCTCATGTCCCTGGGTGCGCACGCCGCAGCCCCGTCGAACTGGCCTGCCGGTGCGCGGGACAGCTTCATCAAGGATTGCAGCGCAGCCGCCCAGCAAAGTGTTGATGCCAAAACCGCCAAAGACCACTGTGAATGTGGCGCGGACAAAATCAATGCCGAATTGAGCAGTGCCGAAATCAAGGAACTCATGACCAACCAGAACGCAGATCCTGCGCTCAAGACCAAAGCTGTGACGGCTATTTCGTCCTGCAAAGTCGTGAAGAAAAAGTAATTTTTACACCCTGCCAGACCGGCTGAAGGACCAGAAATCGCCATGAAAACTGCCATTTCTCACAAATTACGCAGCTTTTACGGCTTTTTTTAACAGCTGATATTTCGCCTGAAAGCCCCGTAGATCGGGGCTTTCAGCCAACCAAGGCATGAAACACAACGCGATTGATTAGCAAACAATGCCTTGGGGGGGCTCCCAAGCCGAACATTTCGACTATGATAGCTCGGTGTGCCCAGTTGGCCTGAGCAGCACAGCACTACTGAAAATATATGTTTCTTGGAGATACACCATGTCTAATCGCCAAACCGGCACCGTTAAATGGTTCAACGATGAAAAAGGCTTCG
>NZ_JBIUVK010000005.1:1182-215390 GCF_044742865.1 Pseudomonas sp. NPDC087814
CCCACAACCAAAAACGGTGGGGTGTGGGTGGTGCCGCCCGGGGGGGGCCGCCCCCGCCCCCCCCCCCCCCCCGCCGGGCGCCGCCCCCCGCCCTGTTCGTACACTTCAAAGCTATCGAAAGCGACGGTTTCAAAAGCCTGAAAGAAGGCCAAACCGTTTCCTTCGTGGCTGAGAAAGGCCAAAAGGGTATGCAAGCTGCACAGGTTCGCCCAGAGTAATTCTGCGCCGAACTAAAAAAACCCCGTCCATGTGACGGGGTTTTTTATGGCCTGGAGAAAAGCGCTGGAGCAATCAGCCGCAATTGACCCGATTGATCACAAGGTTGTCATCGGTATTGAGGTTCAGGCGATCGGAGCGGTATTCCAGCGTGACCATGTCATCTGGCTTGAGAATGCGTGCGTTCTGCGCTCCGGCGCGGCTACGGGCCTGTTCCAGCAATTGTGGCGAAGCTTTCTGGCCGATTGCGAACTCGGCAGCCTTCGCCTCACAGCGGCTATGACCAGCATCGGTCACGGCAGTGTCTTTGGCTGGCTCAGAGGTACCCGGGGTGCTGCAACCCGACAAGGCGAGCGCAGCCAACAAAGTACCGAATGATGCGAGCTTCCAAGGCATGAAGCCTCCTTTGAGAAAAAATGGACAGAGATCGTGCGACCGTGGTTTGGCCGATTGGTTTCAGAATTGTCACAATTGGCTGTGGGCCAGTCTGCCTGAGTCGACACCGGGCGCTGGCGAATCAATCGTCACCAGATATGAACGCACTCAGTAGATGTCGATGTAATCAAACGGCGGGGTTGGCCAATTCTGCTTGAGCGCGTTGAAAATCTGCATCACCCACACCTCGTCGCTGGCTGCGACGTTGCCGACATAACCCGAACCCGCCGCCCAGGTCTCCAGGCGGAACAGAAGGCCGTCGATATCGACGCCACCCACCACGCCCGAAGAAATGTAGGCAATGCCGACATTGGTAACGCGCAATTGGGTGTGAACGTTGTCACTGGCGGACGCAAGCAGCTGCCGCACAGCGTCCAGCGTCAGGTTCTCGGTGTTGTTCAAGTCGATCTGCACGCGGTTTGCCCTGGCAATTAAACAAGCGGACAGTGTCGCACAGCCCTCCCCTCATGCCTAAGTAGCAGTGCCAAACACGGCGCAAAATGGTTAACTCCACACGCAGAACGCACTAACCGCCTTTCAGCCTCGCGAGACACCCATGACCATCGTCACGATCCACGCCGACATCAAAGCCAAGTGGCCCCAAGGGCAAAGCTCCTATAGCCCGGGCAGCCCGGAGGAGTTGGCAATCATCGGTATCGACCTGCTGGTCAAGGAACTGGGCACACAGGCCGCGCAGGCATTCATCGGCCAGGTATTCGAGAAATACCCGGCCGATCACATGGGGGCGCCAGACCCCGAGCGCGAATAAGACCCGGCCGACGAACGTCGACCGGCAGGCTGTTTACTTCAGGCGACCAAGGCGTTCGGTCAGCAGATCGAAGAAGCCCTGGGCATCGCCATTTTCAACCCAGAACGCGTTCTTCGGTTGTTTCAGGCCATCGTACCAGTCGACGATGGTCTGGCCGAAGGTCGGGCCTTCACGGCTGTCCACCACCACGTTGACCTCACGGCCGCTGAACAGCGCAGGCTTGAGCAGGTAGGCAATGACGGTAGCGTCATGCACCGGGCCGCCCGGGATGCCGTAGTGCTCCATATCGCCCTTGACGTATTCATTGAGAATATCGCCCACCACCTTGCTCGCGTTGTTGTTCAGCGCAGCGATTTGCTTCAGGCGTGCGTCGCTGGTCAGGACCTTGTGGGTCACGTCCAACGGCAGGTAGGTCAGCTTGACGCCGCTCTTGAGCACGATCTCGGCCGCGATCGGGTCGGCGAACAGGTTGAACTCGGCCACCGGCGTGATATTGCCGCCGTTGAAGTGCGCGCCGCCCATCACCACCACTTCCTTGATGCCTTGAGTGATCTCCGGCGCCTGGGTCAATGCCAGCGCCAGGTTGGTCTGCGGACCGAGCATGGCGATGGTGATGCTGTGGGGCTTGGCGGTGCTGAGGGTCTTTATCAGGTAATCAACGGCATTGCCTTCGGCCAGGCCTTTTTTCGGCTCATGCACGGTGACGCCGGAGATACCTTCCTTGCCATGGATGTTTTCAGCGTAGATCGGCGTGCGCAGCATCGGTTTCGGTGCACCGGCATATACCGGGATGTCCTCGCGCCCTGCCCATTCGCGGGCCAGGCGTGCGTTGCGGGAGGTCTTGTCGAGGCGCACGTTACCGGCAACGGTGGTCAGCGCGCGGATCTGCAGTTCATCGGGCGAAGCCATGGCGAACAGCAAGGCAACCACGTCGTCGGCACCGGGGTCGGTGTCGATGATCAGGTCGATTTTTTCCGCCGCGTGGGCGCTTGCAGCAGTTAGCACGGACAAAAGCAGCACACTCCGGAACAGGTGTCGCAGGGTTTGGGTACCACGTTGCATGACGCACTCCTTGTCGTTGGGGAATTCTAGAACGTTACGCCGGAAACCAGCGCGATATTGCAGTAGGGCTGGCACTCGCCGGTGCGCACCACCGCCCTCGCCTTGCGGCTGAGCTGCTTGAACTCTTCATGGCTGACCAGGCGGCGCTCGCCGAGGGCGGCCTGTTCGGTCAGGGTATTGAGATCCGCCAGGGCCGGCGGTTGCTTGAGCAGGATTTCTTCCGCGAGCACGTGGCTTTCCACCTGCATCTCGCTGAGGACGATGCGCAAGGTACTGACGAAATCCGGAATGCCTTTGGTCAGCGCCAGGTCGATCAGCTCGACACCCGGCGGCACCGGCAAGCCGGCATCACCGATCACCAGAATGTCGCCATGGCCAAGGGATGCGATCACCCGCGACAGCGCGATATTGAGCAAGGGAGTCTTTTTCATGAGGGCACAAAACCTTGGACGTCATGCAATGTGGGAATAGAGGGTTGCGCACCCGCGCGGGTCACGGACAGCGCGGCGGCTACCTGGCCGAAACGAATGGCCTCGGCCTCGCTCCTGCCGTTGGCCAGCGCGGCTGCGAAACCGCCGACGAAGGTGTCACCGGCAGCCGTGGTATCGACCGCCTTGACCTTGGGCGCGACCAGGTGCTCGAAGCCTTGGCCATCGGCAAACAACGCGCCTTCGGAGCCGAGGGTAATGATCACTTTGCCAGCACCGGCCTTGATCAGGCGTGTGGCGGCGGCCTTGGCGCTGTCCAGCGAGTCGACCACCACGCCGCTCAAGGCCGAGGCTTCGCTTTCATTGGGAATCAGGTAGTCGATGGCGGCGTACCAATCCTCGGGCAGCGGACCACTGGCCGGCGCCGGGTTCAGGATCACCGTCTTGCCCAGCTCGCGACCGCGCTTGAGGGCATGGCCGACAGTCTCCATCGGCGTTTCCAGCTGGCAGACAATCACGTCGGCAGCCTGCAGCACACTGTCAAATGCCTGTAATTTGGCTGGGGTCAGCTCGCCATTGCTACCGGCGACAATAACGATCGCATTCTGGCTGCTGTCATCCACCACGATCAGCGCCACGCCGCTGGAACCGTCGACGGTGTTGACGGCCTGGCAATCAATGCCCTCCACCAGCAACGCGTCGCGCAATTGCGCGCCATAGGCATCGGTGCCCACGCAGCCGACCATGGCGACCTCAGCCCCGAGGCGCGCCGAAGCGACCGCCTGGTTCGCGCCCTTGCCGCCGGGAACGGTGGAAAACGATTGGCCGATCAGGGTTTCACCGGCGCGGGGCAGCCGACTGGCCCGGGTGACCAGGTCCATGTTCAGGCTGCCTATTACCACTACTTTTGCTGGCATACATCAGTACTCATCAATTCGGTTCAGCGGTATTGGGCAAACACACCGGCCAACGGCGCCGTCGACTCGCGCAGGACAATACTCGGCGTCACGATGCGCTGATCGATCGGCAATTGGGGTGTCGCAATTCGTCGCAGTAAAAGCTCGGCCGCCATCTCTCCCAACTGCAGGATCGACTGGCCCACGGTGGTCAGCGCCGGGTACACGTACTGGCTCATCTGGATATCATCAAACCCGATCACCGACAGCTCACCGGGCACCCGGATATTACGTTCGGCAGCGGCGCGCAAGACGCCGAAGCCAATCATGTCGTTGCCGGCAAAAATCGCGCTGGGGGGATTATCCGCCAGCAATTGCGCCGCGGCCGCGTAACCACCGGTACTGGTGAAATCACTTTCCAGCACACGGCCGGCCGGCACTTCGAGCCCCGCCTCGGCCAAGGCGCGGTAGTAGCCCGCCATCCGCATTTGCGCCACGCGGGTATGACTCGGGCCACCAATGCAGGCAATGTCGCGATGCCCCAGATCGAGCAAGTGCCGGGTCGCCAGGTAAGCGCCCTGTTCATGGTCGATGCGCACCAGGTCGACATCGATCCCGTCCAGTGCACGGTCGACGATGACCATCGGCGTGCGCACCGCCTTGAGGCCTGTCGCCAGGCCGCTGTCGTCGCCGCCCACCGAGGTCACGATCAAGCCGTCGATGCGTTTTTCCAGCAGCACCCTCAGGTAGCTGCGCTGCTTTTCGGCATTATCGTCGGAGTTGCAGAGGATCACGCAATAGCCGTTACGCTCGCAGTAATCCTCGATGCCCCGGGCCAGTTCCGCAAAATACGGGTTGAGGCTGTTGGGCACCAACAGGCCGATGGTGGCTGTGGTCTTGGCCTTCAGCGAGCGCGCGACCGCACTGGGTACATAGTCGAGCTGCTTGATGGCCGCCTCGACCTTGATCCGTACCGGCTCGCTGACCGGGCGCGTCTTGTTCACCACATGAGACACCGTGGTGTAGGAAATCCCCGCCAGCGCGGCCACATCCTTGATCGTTGCCATGGCTCAGGCTCGCCGACTGGCGCGCTGGCTGCGGTAAGTATCGAGCACCACCGCGATCACGATCACGGCACCGGTGATGATACGTTTGGTCGGCTCGGTGGCGCCAATCTGCGCCAGCCCTGCCGCCAGTACCGAGATGATCAGCACGCCGAAGAAGGTACTGATGACCGAGCCACGCCCGCCCATCAGGCTGGTGCCACCGATCACTACCGCAGCGATCACTTGCAGCTCCAGGCCGGAACCGGCGTTGGGATCGGCCGCTTCCAGGCGCGAAATCTGGAACAGCGCCGCCACCCCCGCCAGCAGGCCCATCAGGCTGAACACCAGTATCTTGTAGGGCTTGGGATTGATACCCGCCAGGCGCACGGCCTCTTCGTTGGTGCCGATGCCGATCAGGTAGCGACCGAACACGGTACGGGTCAGCACCAGCTGCGCGGCGATGATCACCAGCAACGCGATGATGAACGAAGGTGAAATGCCGAAGGCCACCGGGTTGGACAGCCAGGCAAACGAATCACCGATGTATGCGGTACGCGAGCCGGTCATCTGGTACGCCACGCCGCGCGCCATTTCCAGCACGCCGAGGGACACGATGAACGACGGGATCCGCCAGGCCACTGTGATCGAACCGGTAATGGTCCCGGCCAACGCGGCGCAGCCCATGCCCAGCACGGCTGCCGGCAACACACTCCAGCCCCAGCCGAGAATCGCCACGCTGACGGCCGATGCGGCCAGGGCCAGCACGGAGCCTACCGACAGGTCGATGCCGCCGATGATGAGCACGAAGGTCATGCCGACTGCCAGCACCATCAGGTCGGGAATCTGGTTGGCCAGGGTGCTGAAGGTGTCGTACGAGAGGAAGTGGTCGCTCAGGAACGAGAACAGCGCAATCATCGCCAGCAAGGCGCCGGCCAGGCCCAGGTAGGTGCCCAGGCCATAGAAGTTGCCGCCACGTTTTGCGGGGGAGGAAGTGGTTTTCATGGGGTATTCCTAGGCGCTGCGTCGTTGAGCAGCGCATCACGTTTCTGATAGCCGGCAAAAGCAGCGGCAAGCAATTCGTCCTGGGTCCAGCTGTCGCGCTCGAAGGTCTCGATCAGGCGCCCGGCGGAAAGTACGCCGATGCGGTCGCAGATCAGCATCAACTCACGCAGGTCGCTGGACACCACCACCAGCGCCTTGCCCTGGCGGGTCAGGTCGCCGAGCAACGCATAGATATCGAATTTGGCGCCGACGTCGATGCCTCGGGTCGGTTCATCGAACAGCATCACCGCGCAATCGCGCTCCAGCCAGCGGCCAATCACCACCTTCTGCTGGTTGCCACCCGACAGCTCGGACACCAGCTGCGCCGGACTGGAACTGCGGATACGCATGGCGTCGACCTGCCGCTTGGCCAAGGCCGTTTCGTCACGACTGTTCACCAGGCCACCGCTGGACACCTTCGGCATGTTGCCCAAGGCGATGTTGGCGCCGATGGATTGGGTCAGCAGCAGGCCTTCGCCCTTGCGGTCTTCGGTGATCAGGGCGATGCCATGGCCAACCGCATCGACGGGCGAGCGAATGCTGACGACTTGCGCCGGTGTGCCCAGGGCCACGGTGCCGCTGTCGGCCAGGTCGGCGCCGAAGATCAGGCGCAGCAATTCCGTACGACCCGCACCGATCAGGCCGGAGATGCCGTAGATTTCGCCGGCACGCACTTCAAACGACACGTCGCGGACCTTGTCCGAGCGAGTCAGGCCTTTTACCGTCAACAGCGGCGCGCCGATGGTGCGCGGGCCCAGGTCGATTTTCTCGCCCAGTTCGCGGCCCACCATCAGCGTGACCAGTTGCTCACTGTTGTAGTTGGCCATCGGCTCGACACACACCAGCTTGCCGTCACGCAGCACCGCAATGCGCTGGGCAACCCGGGCCAGTTCTTCGAGCCGGTGGGAAATATAGATAATCGCCACGCCCCGGGCCTGCAGGCGGGTAATTTGTTCAAACAGCATCTCGACTTCACGGGCGGTCAGCATCGCCGTGGGTTCGTCGAGGATCAGTACGTGGCAATCGCCGATCAGGTTGCGGGCAATTTCGACCATCTGTTGGTGGCCGATGCCGAGGCTGCCGACCAGGGTGTCCGGGTCGATAGCGTCCAGGCCGACCTGGGCCATGGCTTCAATGGCGGCCTTGCGCAGTTGCTTACGGCTGATCCAGCCACCGTGGCTGGGCAGGTTATCGAGGAACAGGTTTTCAGCGACCGTCAGGGTTGGCAGCAGGTTAAGCTCCTGCATGACCATGCGGATGCCCTGCTCTTCAGCCTGGGTCCGACTGCCTGGCGTGTAGGCCTGGCCATTGAACTGCATCTGGCCGTCGGTCGGGGTGACCAGCCCGCCGATGATTTTCGACAGGGTGCTTTTCCCCGCGCCATTCTCACCGGTAAGCGCCAACACTTCCCCACGATTGAGCGTCAGGGTGATGTCGGACAGAACCGGTTGGGCATAGGTCTTGCCGATACCGCTGACCGAGAGGACAGCGTTCGGTGCGGAAGATGACATAGGAACGTCTCCAGGCGTCCGCTCGGGTGAGCGGACGCTGTTTTGTGCTGCCGGGGAATTACTTCTTGAGGATGAGTTCGACCGGGGTTTCGATCATGCCATCCACGGCATCGACTTTTTCACCCTTGACCAGCTTCAGAGCGTTCTGGATACCGAAAACGGCTTGCTGGGCAGCAGCCTGGTCGGCGGTGGCCAGGACACGGCCGTCCTGCAGCATCGGCTTGATGGCCTCGATGTTGTCGTAGCCTACGACCAGCACCTTGCCAGCCTTGCCGGCACCACGTACGGCGGATACTGCGCCCAGTGCCATGTTGTCGTTACCGGCCAGCAGTGCCTTGATGTTCGGGTTTGCCTGGAGCATGGCAGCGGCAATCGCGTTGCCCTTGTCGATTTCCCACTCACCGGATTGGGTGGAGACGATCTTCATGCCGGCGGCATCCATCGCGTCCTTGAAGCCAGCGGTACGCTGCTGGGCGTTGGTGGTGGTGGACACACCTTCGATGATGCCAACCTGGTCACCCTTGGTGAGGTGCTTGGCCAGTTCTTCACCGACCAGGCGCGCGCCCTTGCGGTTGTCTGGACCTACGAACGGGATATCAAGGTTTTTGCTTTTCAGTACATCCACATCAAGACGGTTGTCGATGTTGACGATCTTGATGCCTTTGTCGGAGGCCTTTTTCAGCACGGTGACCAGGGCTTTCGAATCGGCGGGAGCAATGACGATCGCGTCAACCTTGGACAGGATCATCTGATTGACGATATCGATCTGCGCACTGGTATCGGTTTCGTTCTTGATCCCGTTGGTGATCATGTCGAAGTCGGCGGCGTGGGCTTTCTGGTATTCCTTGGCACCGTCCTGCATGGTGACGAAGAATTCGTTGGCGAGGGATTTCATGACCAGGCCGACCTTGGGTTTGGCGGCGGTCTCGGCAGCAAATGCAGAGGAAAGAGGCAGGGCAGCGGATGCGGCAGCAAGCACAGCGACAGCAAGAAGACGTCCAGCAAATGGCAGCTTCATGGGTTCACTCCGATCTTATGATTATTGTGAGCAACGCTTGCACCGAAGAACGCTTCGGCAGCCAACCCACCCGGGCGACTGATACGAGCTTTCACGACACTCGAGGAGGACCCGTGAAACATCTCGCAAACGTTTGCGTTAGGTCAAACTATGAGAAGCTTGTCGAGATTTGTCAACGGGAGAAAACTGCCTTTTGTTGAATCCGCTTTACGCCCTGCCCTCGAAGCCATCCGGTACCCCCTTTAAACATCCGCGTTGCTGGATCGTTCTCTGAAACGACAGGTAGCGGCGTGCCTCCTGCGTTTAAAACCAAACTTTTCCGTCATCCTTTTCGGACAACCGAACACCCGCGCACCGCTTTGTTCGGAAAGCCGGACAGAAGACCAAGCCATTTACTTACAAATCAAACAAATATAGATATAAATCAATAGGTTAAATTCTATTGCCAAACAAAATCCCGCTGGTACAAATCCTGCTCTTACTCAGCACCTCGTGGCGTTCAGAACCGCCCGGGTGTTTCTAGATGAACCTGCATCAGCACTCATCAAAACTAGAGAGAAGAATAATGAAATCTGCGTTGAAAACTTTCGTACCGGGCGCGTTAGCCCTCCTGCTGTTGTTCCCCGTTGCCGCTCAGGCAAAAGAAGCTGAAACCCAGCAAAAACTGTCCAACGTGGTGATCCTTGCCACCGGCGGCACCATCGCCGGCGCCGGCGCCAGCGCGGCCAACAGTGCGACCTACCAGGCCGCCAAGGTCGGCATCGAACAATTGATCGCCGGTGTTCCTGAGCTTAGCCAGATCGCCAATGTCCGCGGCGAACAAGTATTGCAAATTGCCTCCGAAAGCATCACCAACGAAAACCTCCTGCAACTGGGTCGTCGTGTCGCCGAACTGGCCGACAGCAAGGACGTCGACGGCATCGTGATCACCCACGGTACCGACACCCTGGAAGAGACTGCCTACTTCCTCAACCTGGTGGAAAAGACCGACAAGCCAATCGTCGTGGTCGGCTCGATGCGCCCAGGCACCGCCATGTCGGCTGATGGCATGCTCAACCTGTACAACGCCGTTGCCGTCGCCGGCAGCAAGGACGCCCGCGGCAAAGGCGTACTGGTGACCATGAACGACGAGATCCAGTCGGGTCGCGACGTCAGCAAGATGATCAACATCAAGACTGAAGCGTTCAAGAGCCCATGGGGCCCGCTGGGCATGGTGGTAGAAGGCAAATCCTACTGGTTCCGCCTGCCAGCCAAGCGTCACACCATGAACTCGGAATTCGACATCAAGACCATCAAAAGCCTGCCGGACGTCGAAATCGCCTATTCCTATGGCAACGTAAGCGACACCGCCTACAAGGCTCTGGCCCAGGCCGGCGCGAAAGCCATCATCCACGCCGGTACCGGCAATGGTTCGGTGTCGTCCAAGGTGGTGCCTGCCCTGCAGGAACTGCGCAAGCAAGGCGTACAGATCATTCGCTCTTCCCACGTGAATGCCGGTGGTTTCGTTCTGCGTAACGCCGAACAACCAGACGACAAATACGACTGGGTAGTTGCCCATGACCTGAACCCGCAGAAAGCCCGCATCCTGGCCATGGTCGCCCTGACCAAGACCCAGGACAGCAAGGAACTGCAACGGATGTTCTGGGAATATTGATCGCTCCCGGGCCCGGCCGGCAACGGTTGGGCCATCCCGCTCGTGGCGTACCGCGAGCGGGTCTGATTTCCCCCGCTTTATCCCCCGCGCAAAAAAACCTTTGAAAAACAAAGCGTTCCTACACCAAATCGGCAAAACCACTGTCAGAAGAACTTCTTGAATTTTAAGCAGTTGCGAAATTGCCCACAGTTAAATACTGTATGCACGTACAGCCTAATAAGGAATACTCCGTGGCAAAGCCCTCTTCCGCAGCACCAACACCTCCTGATGCCTACCAACGACTGGCCGTTCGTGTGCAGAAAATCATCAACTCCACCAATGCCCAAAAAAACAAGGCGGCGTTGATTTTTCGTTTGCCGGAGGAACCGGAAGACGAGTGGGCACGACTACTGGAAGAGATAGCAGAAAACGATAACGTCACCCTCGCTTATCGCGATGACGGTGGCGTGCAGATTTTCTGGGTTGTGCCGAAGGAAGATTGAGTCAATGAGTGTCCGTTTTATCAGTGTGTTGTTCGTGTTTTTTGCTGTCACCGCTCACGCCCAAGCCCCCAGGACGTTCAGCGAAGCCAAGAAAATCGCCTGGAAACTGTATGAACCGCAATCCACGGAGTTCTATTGCGGCTGCAAATACAACGGCAACCGGGTAGACCTGAAAGCCTGCGGCTATATCCCGCGCAAAAACGCCAACCGGGCGGCACGTATTGAATGGGAACACATTGTTCCGGCCTGGCAGATCGGCTATCAGCGCCAGTGCTGGCAGGATGGCGGGCGCAAGAACTGCACCCGCAAGGACGCGGTCTACAAGCGGGCCGAAGCCGACCTGCACAACCTGGTGCCGAGCATCGGCGAGGTGAATGGCGACCGAAACAATTTCAGTTTTGGCTGGCTGCCGGTACAAAGCGGCCAATATGGATCATGCCTGACCCAGGTGGACTTCAAGGCCAAGAAGGTCATGCCCCGCCCTTCCATTCGCGGCATGATCGCCCGAACCTATTTCTATATGAGCAAGCAGTATGGCCTGCGCCTGTCGAAACAGGATCGCCAGCTGTATGAAGCCTGGAACAAGACCTACCCGGTACAGCCCTGGGAACGCCAGCGCAATCAAACCGTGGCGTGCGTGATGGGGCGCGGCAATGAATTTGTCGGCCCGGTGAACTTGAAAGCCTGCGGCTGAACGAAAAAAGCGGGAGCGCCATGGGCTCCCGCTTGTCGACTCTTTACTGCGCAACCTTGTGTTCGATGACCTCGGACACCGTGTCATTCTTCTTCGCAGTGGCCAGTTTCTCGGTCAACTGCGCTTGTTTCGCCTCGGCCTCGGCCTTGGTGCTGAATGGGCCCAGCAGCACCTGGTCCTTACCGTCTTCCTTCGCCAGATAGAAACTGAAACCGTGTTCCAGCAACCACGCGGTCAGGTCAGTCATCGCCTGCAGCTTGTGATCCGGCGGCCCCACCCATACATCCCATTCTTGAGAGGCGATCGCGCCGACCGCAGGTTGCGCCTGGGCGGGCGCCTCGGCAACGGCAGGCCTGGCCTTGGGGGCGTCGACACTTTTACCTTCACCGCAACCGGCCAATGCCAACACCGCAATTGCCATCGCTACTTTACGCACTACCCTGCTCCTTAGAGGATCAAAGAGGCGACTTTATCATTCACTGTCTATTCTGGCCGTCATAAACGTTGGCTTAAACAATGCGAATGATGTATCGCAGACCTGTATGATGGCGGCATGGGAATTAATGCCGCCTCTATGCGTCCTAAAAGAGGCAGCCACAGGGAAGCGCTTCGCAGTAAGCTACACACATCCGACATCTGCCCTGTCTGAAACATGTGTCCTTCAAAGCAATCAAGGAGAAGTCCATGCTGATACTCACCCGCAAAGTCGGTGAAAGCATAAACATCGGTGATGACATCACGATCACCATCCTGGGCGTTAGCGGCCAGCAAGTAAGAATCGGCATCAATGCTCCAAAGGACGTTGCCGTGCATCGCGAGGAGATCTACCAACGTATCCAGGCGGGCCTGACGGCTCCGGATAAAAACCAGACACCTTGAAGCGCCTCCAGTAGCCAGCCCTTTCGTTCACTGTAACGGCTGGCGAAAACCTCTTTCAGCCTGCTCGCGGCTTCCCGCGGCCAGCGCGCCCTATTCCCTTGTTCCAGCGCCAGGCCAGCGTCATCCCAGGCCGACACCGCGTGCCATGCCACTCGCTGCAATCATCATCAGCACCAGCAGTAACGCCTGCACATGGCTGATGCGCGCAAAAAGACCTGCCTGGTGCAAATCGAGGCGCGTGCCACGCGCCAACGCGATGCGCCATTTGATAAAGCGAATCATCGGCGCGAGCTCCAGTAACAAAATTAATACAAGCAGCGTCATCTTCACGTGAAACAACGGCTGGTGCAGGTAATAATCACTGCCCTTTTCGTAGCCGCCGAAGGCCCGCAGGCCACCGGTTACCAATAACACCAGGGCACTGATTCCCCAGATGTTGTCCGCGATCAATACGCGGCGCAGGGTGGATGGGTCACTATCAGATACACCGCGCAATGCCTTGCCACGCGCAAGCACGGCCGACAAAGCCATGGCGAATGCCAGTAAATGGACTGCTGCAAGAAACCACTGAACCAACATAAGGCGTACTCCCTTTTGTATGACACATGGCAGGAACACTTCTCAGTAATAGTCGCTGGCTGCGTTCAACGCATGAAACAGCCTGCAAACAAAGGGAACTTGTGGAGTTTTCCAGGGCCGAATCTCGTGACAAATCCCCTACAGTCTGCAGCGCGCCAAGGAGCACGTTGATGAGGCGTACCGTTAAACAGCCTTACTTATCCAAGTCTTGGTTGATTGTCACGCTGATCAGCGTGGCGTTTGTGGCGCTGGAGTATGGCCTCAAGTTCGAAATCGAAGGCTCCTCCGACAAAGCCTACTCATGGCTGGACCTGACGCTGTTCCTGAGCGCGTACTTGTTTTTCTTCTGCCTCAAGCCCATTCAGGTCGCCGTCCATCGCAGACTGTGCCGGCGCGCGCCTCACAGTGATCGCCGCAAAGCCTCATCCTGACGGCTTTGGGTTTCATCTTGAAGTTCGTTGCCCCAGCGCGGTGTATCCCGCAAGCGGGTTGAAACCGCCGCCGCAGTTGCTATCAGATCGCCGGTATTTACAGCTGCGCGACACAACCTATGCTTGGGCATGCACGGTCGGTGAAAGGTTGTAGCGCTGATGGACACACTGAGTAAAAGCGAAATCGAATCAGCACTGGCAGCGCGCCTGCCGAGCTACAAAATCGTCTGCACCCTGCATGCCGATGGCACGCTTTCCGCGATTCTCAGCGGCCCGGAAGCTGATCACTTTGCGGTGACCGGCATCGTCCGCGCACACCATCGAGGGCCGGAGGCGATTGCCAGGCTTGCCAGCGAAATCCTCAAGGAAATGGTCTTGTCCCGCCAGGGGCTCAAGGGCAACCGCCTGCAGACGCTGACTGGAAACAGCTCCAACGTTGAACCGCCCCTTTACGAAGAAGGCCGATCCGGGTAACCGGGTCGGCCTTTTTTTACGCCAGGCGCTGTAGATGCAACAGCCCGGCTTCGTCCCGCTGAACCTGTAGACGCTCATACCCGTCAATCGACGGATGCGCGGTGACCATGGGCACAAGGTGGGTCGACGTCACCACCATCACATCGGCCCCCGCCGCCTCGCCGGCGCGAATCCCGACGCTGGCATCCTCAAACACCAGGCAGTCCTGTACCGGTACTCCCAGCCGTTGCGCACCGAGCACATAACAGGCCGGATCCGGCTTGCCGCTGGCGACATCCTCCGCGGTGACCAGCACCGCCGGCGGGTTGATCCCGGCCGCCTGCATACGGCGCAGAGCCAGTGCCTTGGGGGCAGACGTAACCAGCGCCCATTGATCGCCGGGCAATGCGTTGAGGAATTCCACCGCGCCCGCAATCGCCACCACCCCTTCCACATCCTCAAGTTCAGCCTCGGTAATCCACTGCGCCTCAGCCTGCGCGTCCACACCGGGCAATGCCTGGCGGGTGATGGTATCGATGGCCCGGGCACCATGGATGGTCTTCAGAAAGGCCTCGACATCCAGCCCATGGCGTTCAGCCCAGGTGGCCCAGACGCGCTCGGCGGCGGCAATGGAGTTCAGGAGTGTGCCATCCATATCGAACAGAAAGGCGCGGTAACGGTGGGCGAATACAGCTGAATCGCGGGTGGACACTGCTCGGCTTCCTCTTGCTTTCGTCACCCGGTCTTGGGCGCTGACGAACCACTTGCCTGGTGCAATCTACGGATCGGCCCAAACGCTGTAAACCTTGCCGTGGTTTGTATCGGACTGTATGGGAACCCCGCCTGGATACGCGAACCCGCATTTCGCCATGCCTGGGCACACATGGCAGATACACCCCGGCGATTAACTACGACCACCAGCCAATCCGGCTGACTCACGCGTAGGAGCCTCATCATGTTCAATCTCTCGAAAGCTTCGTCCCTGGTACTCGGCCTGACTGTCATCGCGGGCCTCGGGCTGTCATCCATGGCGTCGGCCGACACCCACGCTGGCGCGGTCAAAGACCAGCCATCCCACCTGCTCGCCGAGGGCGGCGCAGATCGCCTGCACGAACGCGGCCTGGCGGAAGGCGGCGCTGAACGCCTGCAAGCAGCCCGTACTGTCTGATGGGTCACCGTCCAACCAGGGCAGCCTTCCGGCTGCCCATTGCATTACAAACTTGTCATCAAGCTGTCAGTGTTGCCCGCACCCTCACTTCATACAGTGAAGTCGTCAGTCACCCACAGCGGGTGACCCAACTTCCCACTGAAAATGAAGCGAGCCCGCCCATGAAACCTGCAAGCAAACTCTGCCTGATCGCCGCCAGCCTGTTGATGCTGGGGACCGGCGCCGCCGTGGCCGGCCCGATTGCACCGGTGAAAGCCAATAACGTAGTGCTGGTACACGGCTCCTGGGCCGACGGTTCCAGTTGGTCCGAAGTGATTACCCGCCTGCAGGCCGCCGGCTTGCATGTAACCGCCGTGCAAAACCCGCTGACCTCGGTGGCGGATGACGTCGCTGCCACCAATCGCGTACTCGATCAACAGGACGGTCCTACCGTGCTGGTCGGCCATTCCTACGCCGGCACCGTGGTCAGCGACGCCGGGGTCAACCCCAAGGTCAGCTCCCTGGTATACGTCGCCGCCCGCGCTCCGGACGCCAACGAAGACTTCGTCGCCCTGTCCGCCAAGTACCCAAGCACACCCGTGCGGGCCGGTGTGGTGGAGCACGACGGTTACCTGACCCTGAACCAGGACGCCTTCCTCAAGTACTTTGCCGCCGACGTACCCCACGCCAAGGCCATGGAGCTGTACGCCGTGCAACAACCGATCGCCAAGACCCTGTTCAGCGGTCGCACCGTCAACGCCGCGTGGCACACCAAGCCGTCCTGGTATGCGGTGTCCAGCAATGACCAGACCATCAACCCGGACCTGGAACGCTTTCTCGCCAAGCGCATGAACGCCACCACCATCGAGGTGCCATCGAGCCACTTGTCCCTGGTTTCCCACGCCAAGGAAATCACCGACCTGATCCTCGAAGCGTCCGGCCGCCAGCCTTAAGCCCTTCATTACGATCTTGTCATCATCCTGTTGGCTGGCTGTTTGTGTCGCCTGGTTACTGTGAACTCACTGCCGGATACCGGCAGCCAACCCTTAAAGAGAGATACCGCCATGAAACTGTTTATCCTCGGCTTTGCTGCCCTCCTCGCCACCGGCTCGGCCTTTGCCGATACCACCGCCACCACCTCGGTGATCCATGACACCCCCGGCTTCTTCATGCACATGGACGTGGCCAAAGTACTGTCGAGCACCGATACCTACGGCCAGTGCGGCATTGTCCCTGCGCGCCTCGACTACCTCGACAGCCAGGGCCGCGAACACGTGCTGGACTATCAAGTACAGGGCATCGGCTGCCCCAATGACAATTGATCGGGCTACACTTGCGCCACGCAAGAACTGCACATCACCAGGGCGAATCCCATGAATATCCTCGTAGTCGAAGACGAGCCCAAGGCGGGCAACTACCTGCTTAACGGCCTGCAGGAACTGGGTTACTCCGTGAGCCTTGCCCGCGATGGCGTGGACGGGTTGCACCAGGCCCTGGAAACCCCGTTCGACGTGATCGTGCTGGACGTGATGATGCCGAAGATGGACGGCTGGGAAGTGCTGCGTCGCCTGCGCAAGGAAGCCGACACGCCGGTGCTGTTCCTGACCGCCCGGGACGATATTGCCGACCGCATCAAGGGCCTGGAACTGGGCGCCGACGATTACCTGATCAAGC
The DNA here is from genome assembly GCF_044742865.1 of Pseudomonas sp. NPDC087814. Lineage (NCBI taxonomy): Bacteria > Pseudomonadati > Pseudomonadota > Gammaproteobacteria > Pseudomonadales > Pseudomonadaceae > Pseudomonas > Pseudomonas sp. NPDC087814. The sequence continues at coordinate 17,598 of NZ_JBIUVK010000005.1, forward strand.
CGTTTTCCTTCGCCGAACTGGTGGCGCGCCTGCGCACCCTGACCCGGCGCGGGCCAAGCCGTGAAGAAGAACACTTGCAGATCGCCGACCTGCAGATCGACGTGCTCAAGCGCCGCGTCAGCCGTGGCGGCGTGCGCATCACCCTGACCAACAAGGAGTTCGCCTTGTTGCACTTGTTCGCCACCCATCAGGACCAGGTACTCTCGCGTTCGCTGATCGCCTCAAGGGTGTGGGACATGAATTTCGATAGCGACACCAATGTGGTCGACGTGGCCGTGCGCCGCCTGCGCCTGAAAATCGACGACCCGTTCCAGCTCAAGCTGATCCATAGCGTGCGCGGCATCGGCTATCGCTTCGATACGCAACCATGAGCAAGCCCCGGCATTACTCCCTGACGCTGCGCCTGGCGCTGATCTTCGCCCTGCTGGCGTTCGCCCTGCTGGCAACCCTCGGCGTGGCGCTGTACCGCGACCTTGAGCGCGAACTGATCCACCGCGACGACGCTGCGCTGATCTACCGCGTCGACCAACTGCGCAACCTGCTGAACGACAGCAACACCCTGGACCTGATCAAGACCAAGCCCGAACTGTTCCAGAACATGCTGGGCAACCGCGAATCGGTGCTGAGCATCGCCGCACCCGGGCAGAAACCGCTGCTGGAAGTGAACCCCGGCAACATCGACATGCCCGACGTTGCACCGGTGCCCCGGGACCACGCCCTGGAATTCGCCGACGTGCAGCATTTACCCGGCGTCAATGGCGTCCCCTTCTCCACCCTCGCCGCCACCATCGATTCAGGCGACCTGGGCAGCCTGCAAGTCACTACCGGGCGGTTGATGACCGAGCGCACCGCAGTGCTCGCCAGCTACCGGCTGAGTGTCTATATCCTCGCCAGCATCGCGGCATTGGTACTGGCGGTGGTCGGTTACTTGATGGTGCATCGCGGCCTGCTGCCATTGCGGCGCCTGGCCGTGCATGCCCAGGGCATCGGCGTCGGCAACCTCGCCGCGCGCCTCGACAGCCAAGGCGCCCCCAAAGAACTGCTGCCGATGATTGATTCGTTCAACACCATGCTCGAACGCCTGGCCAAGGGTTTTGTGCAACTGGGCCAGGTCTCCACCGACATGGCCCACGAACTGCGCACGCCGATCAATAACTTGCTCGGGGAAACCCAGGTGGCGCTGCAGCAACACCGTAGCATCGAGGCCTACCAGCAACTGCTCGCCTCCAACGTCGAAGAACTCGAACGTCTGGCGCGCATGCTCGACAACATGCTGTTCCTGGCCCGCACCGACCCGGCCAGTGCACTGCGCCAGCGCCAGGAACTGGACGCGGCCGACGAAGTGGAACGCATGGCCGACTACTTCGAAGGCCTGGCGGGCGATGTCGACATCAGCATCCTCGCCCAGGGCGCCGGTGTGATCTGGGCCGAGCCGATGCTGCTGCGCCGTGCCCTGGCCAACCTGTGCGCCAACGCCATCAAATATGGTGCGCCCGCCTCTGAACTGCTGATCCAGGCCACACCCTGCGCCGAAGGCATCAACCTGACAGTGACCAACCACGGCGCGACCATCCCGGCGGAGCACTTGCCCAGGTTGTTCGAGCGGTTTTATCGCGTGGATGAATCACGGGAGCGTTCGGCGCATTCCAATGGATTGGGGCTGTCAATTGTCGCGACCATCATGCAGTTGCATAACGGCCGATACAGCGTGAGCAGCGAGAGCGGTGTGACCTGCTTCGCGTTGTTTTTCCCGGGACGCGAAGCCGAAAACCTCAGCTGACTTGCCCACCCGTTTCAGTGATATCCACCAGGGTATTCCAGGCCGTCAGCAGCGCAATCCGCAAGCCCTCGACCTGCATCGGCAACGCCATCGAGGCCGGCTCGGGTATTCGGCCCACCACCTGCTCGGGCAGCCACGGCACATGGATGAAACCGCTGCGTACCCCTGACCCGGCGAGCGCGTGCTGCAACAGATAGAACACCTGGTTGCACACGAAAGTGCCGGCGGTTTGCGACACGCTGGCCCCAATGCCGGCCTCGCGCACGGCCCTCACCATGGCCTTGCTCGGCAAGGTGCCGAAGTAGGCCGCAGGGCCGCCGGGCAGCACTTCCGTGTCGACAGGTTGCTCACCCAGGTTGTCCGGAATCCGCGCGTCGTTGAGGTTGATCGCGACCCGCTCGATGGAAATATCACTGCGCCCGGGGCCCAGCCCGACAGCAATGACCATCTGCGGGCGGTGTTCGGCCAACAGCTGAGCCAGGCGCTCGCCCGCCGTGGCAAAGGCACAGGGTAACTGGCGCGCGACAATCCGCACATCAGCGCCCAACTGCACACCCTCCAACAGGCGTACCGCCTCCCAGGACGGGTTGACAAGGTCTTGGTCAAACGGTTCGAAACCCGTCAGCAATACAGTGCGCATTACAGCCTCACATCAGCAGGTAGAGCAGGACAATATTGACCACCAGCATCATCAACGCGGTCGGCATCTGTGCCTTGATGACCGCGTTTTTATCCGGCAGCTCCAGCAACGCCGCCGGGACAATATTGAAGTTGGCCGCCATGGGTGTCATCAGCGTACCGCAGTAACCGGAGAACATGCCGATGGCAGCCATCACCGCCGGGTTGCCGCCGTAGATGCCCACCAGCACCGGTACGCCAACGCCGCCGGTCATCACCGGGAAGGCGGCAAAGCCATTGCCCATGATCACGGTAAACAGTGCCATGCCCAACACATACACCATCACCGCTACCAGCTTGTAATCCAGGTTGATATAGGTGGTGGTGATGTGCGCCACCGCTGTGCCCACGCCCGCTTCGTTGAACAACAGCCCGAGCATCGCCAGCATCTGCGGCAGCACCATCGCCCAGCCCAGCGCTTCGGTGAGGCGCCGGGATTCGCGAAGGGCTTGCACCGGCGTGTCCCGCGTCAGCCAGCAGGCCAGCGCCAGTGCAATCAGGCAGCCGATACCCAGGGAAACAAAGGTGGTGTTCTTCGGGTCCAGCAGCGGCACGCCGCCGATCTCGGTGTGTTTGAGCAATACCGAGCCGATCACCGTGGTCAACGGAATGGCCAATGCCGGGATAAACAGTTTATGCCCCAGGCGACCTGCGCTGGCCCGTGCGGCCTTGTCATGCAACTGGGCATGCGCGCCGCGGCCTACGCCGCCCAGGCCCGCGATGAGTGCCATCACCACCACGCCCACGCCGACCACCACCGAGGGCAGGCGCTCCCCCACCAGGAACGGAATGGCAAACAGCAGCCAGAACAACGAACTCGACCAGCGCTTGGGGTGGGTGCGATCCATCAGGATCATCCCGGCGGTGATCACCAGCAGAACGCCGGCCAGCCAGTACAGGTATTGAATGGAAATGATCATTGCGCCGCCTCCGCTGTGTTGGCCGGTAACAGCTCTCGGGTCAGCATTCGGTCAAAGCGGTGCAAGCGAATGGCGTGAATGATGAAGGCGCAGATCGCCGTCGGGATGCCCCAGACCGCAATGTGCAGAGGTTCGACATCAATCCCCGAACCCAGCAGGAAGGTGTGCATCAACGCAATCGCACCAAAGGCGACGAAGATATCCTCGCCAAAAAACAGCCCGACGTTGTCGGTCGCGGCACACATGGCCAGGACCTTGTGGCGAAGCTTGTCGGGGAGTTTGCCATAGCGTTTTTCCGCCGCACCTTCGGCCATCGGCGCCAGCAACGGGCGCACCATCTGCGGGTGCCCGCCCAGACTCGTCAGGCCCATGGCCGCTGTGGATTCACGCACAAACAGATAGATGATCAACAAGCGCCCGACCGTGGCCCGCTCAAAGCGCGCGATCCAGTTTTGCGCATGCAGGCGCAAGCCATGGCGCTCCAGCAAGCCGATGACAGCCAGGGGCAACAACAGGATCAATTGCAAGGCGCGAGTCTGGAGGAAGCCGTCGCCCATGGTGGCGAGGATCTTTTCCAGTGGAAAGTGGGCGGCAAACCCGGTGGCAATCGCTGCCGCCGTGACGACCAGCAGCGGATTGAAGCGCAACACAAAGCCGACCACGATGACGAGTACGCCAATCAGCGGCCATAGGTTCACAACAGTTTGCATGGTGGTGAGGTCCTTAAGTGCGCGCTGCGGCGCCAGTAAAGCAGGTAGTGAACAAAGGGTTCACTGCAAGAAAACGGCGTGCAGCCCGGCTCGATTTTTTATTGTTGACCTGGAAGGTCGAGCGTCAGTGGCCGCATCTTTGCTGCTTGGGGAGGGAGGTGTCCAACAAGAAAAATTGTTGCTGCAATCCAATAAAGTTTGTGGGTGTTTGAAGCGTTAGAGGGCATTTGTCGGCCCGTTTGAAGAGAAGGCCCAGGTGCAGAACGTGCTCAGGTACTTGAAGTCCGATAAAGGGCTGGACGGCTTGGTCACGTGGCGGTCGGTGACCCGCTAGCCCTCAGCCCAGGTGCTTCTGGAAAAAGTGGCGCGTGTGTCCTGGCGGGTACTCGGCAATATGCCCGAACTCGCTGAAACCCAGCTTCCGGTAGAACCCGGGCGCCTGGAAGCTGAAGGTGTCCAGCCAGATCCCCGCACACCCTTTCTCCCGTGCCAGCTCCTCAGCCGCGAGCATCAGCCGCGAGCCCATGCCTTGAGTGCGCATTGACTCAGGCACGCTCAACAGCTCAATGAACATCCAGCCATAGGAAATTTTCCCGTACAGGCCGCCCACCACTTCCTGGCTGGCGGGATCACGCAGTAACAGCCCAAACGTTTCGAACGGGTTCTCGCCGCATTGGCTGATGTTGTATGCCCTCAGCGGCTGAAGGATGGCCTGGCGCTCTTGCTCCGTAACTTCAAAAGACAACTCTATCGCTGATGCCATCTCAATCTTCCTGATGTGAATGCCCAATTCTGCGGACACTACCAGCGATAGCCACCTGTCGCATACAGGACAGTCTTTGCGCCCTCAGCTACACACAGGTCGCAACCGCCCGCGGGCATGCACTTCATCGCCAGTACTCTTGGAGCACCACCCGGGAGATTTCCAATGACTCTACGCGCTTGCTTGGCCGCTCTATTGGTACTGACCGCCTCCACCGCCTTTGGCGCTCCCCGCTACGATCACCTCTATGCGTTCGGCGATAGCTACTCCGATAACGGTGCGGGTGAACGCTTCACCAAGACCCTGGCCACTCTGAAGGTCAAGGATGCCCAGGAACTGCCCGGCTCGTTGTACTGGAAGGGCCGCTGGAGCAATGGCCCGACTGCCGTCGAGAACCTGGCCCACGCCTTGAAAACACCCTTGACCGACTACGCAGTGGGCGGCGCCAAGAGTGGCAATGGCAACTACTACGCCTGGATGGAGCCCGCCCGCGACACCGGCGTTTCAGGCCAGATCGCTGACTACCTGAAGTCCGCCAAGGCACAAAAAGCCGACCCGAAGGCGCTGTTTTTCATTTTCATCTCGGCCAACGACTTTTTTGAATGGGCCGACTTCTCGCACACCGAGTCGGTTGCCGTACTCAGCCAGAACAGCGTGGCAAATATTCAGAAAGCCACCGAGACACTGATTACAGCGGGCGCAAAACACGTGATGGTAGTGGGCACCACGGATTTGAGTCATGTGCCAGCCGTGGTGCAGGGCAATCAAGTCGAGAACGCGAAAAACTACCAGCAGGTACTGGAACAAAAACTGCCGGTTGTGCTGAGCACATTGGCTAAGGCGCATCAGGTCAGCATCAGCTACTTCGACCACGTGGCGTTCAGCGACAAGCTGCGCGCAGCTCCCCAGGTGGCGGGGTTGAAAGACCTGGATACGCCCTGCCAACACACCTATCCGGACGTGAAGCCGGTGTGTGAAAACCCGGATGCGCATTACTACTGGGATGAATGGCATCCGACGCGCAAGGTGCATGCGCTGGCAGCACAGGCGATGCTTGAAACGTTGAAGGCCGGCCAGTGATTACCCAGGTGACGCCGTCCTACTGAGTCAAGGCGAACACCCACCGATAACCGCTTCTCTTCTGAACGAATCGGGAGAGCCCCCGGTGCTTTTGTCGGTGACATCCACCACGCAGCCACTCACCGGCACGGACTGGACGACTTGATAAGTCGCACCAACGGCAGGGATAAAACTGACCAGGTTTGCGCAACTGCGAAGAGCGTTGGCGCCCTCCTTGTTGGCGCCACCGCTGCTCATGACATTCACGTAGATCCAATTAGACATCACCGCACACTGGTCGCCTGCCGATACTGGCGCGGCGTAAACCCGGTCAACGCCTTGAACTGCCGGGTAAACGCACTGTGGTCGGTATACCCGCACTGCAACGCCACCTCAGTGATCGGCAGCTCGGTATGCAGCAGCCGGTGCGCATGTTCCAGGCGTACCTTCTGGATCATCTGGCGCGGTGTCAGGTGGAAGACGCGCTTGCAGTAGCGCTCCAGCTGCGCCACGGAAATCCCGGCGATCCGCGTCAGTTCACCCAACGTGACCCGCCGATTGAAATGCGCCCGGATGTGTTCGTCCACCGCCGCCAGCCGTTGATAGGCCGGGTGGGTTTCGCTGGCGGTTTGCAGGTCGACCGAGATGCCCGCCAGGCCGATGATTGCAGCGTCGCGGCTGTACAGCGGCCATTTGTGGGTCAGGCACCAACCCGGCTCGCGGGTACCGTAGAGGTGCAGTTCCAACTGGTCTTCGAGGACAAATCCCTGCTCCAGCACCCGCCGATCCTGCTCGGTATAGCCGGGCCCCAACTGCGCGGGAAATACCTCGGCGCTGGTTTTTCCCAACAGCGGTTGCAAGTCCTTCAAGCCGCACCGCTGCACCAGGGTGCGGTTGGCCAATACGTAGCGCGCCTGCACGTCCTTGATAAAGATCGCGGCATTGGGAATCACGTCCAGCATCGGCAACAGCAACCCCACGCCGGCCAGTAATTCTTCGATGGTCTGTGGACGATTCGACTCGCTCCCTTGGCATAGGGTCGCGAACGCGCTCTGCATCATGACGCTCTCTCCTGCATTTTGCGGACAGGCCAGGCGCCCGGCGGGCGGTGCCTGGCGAGCAGATTGCCGCATGGCGGTAGCCCTGTCGAGCACTCGCAATTGTGCTGATTTCGTCATCGCAGCCTGCGCAAAACATCAATCGCGGCGCCGTTGATGGGTTCACTGTATGGCCACTGCATGCCTATCCAATAACCCACAAGAAGGCGCCGCCATGTCAGCCCAAGGCAAGTTCAAGAAACAGCTTTCATTGATCGACCTCACCTTTATCGGACTGGGAGCGATCTTCGGTTCGGGCTGGCTGTTCGCGGCCAGTCACGTCTCCGCCATCGCCGGACCGGCGGGGATTTTTTCCTGGTTGCTGGGCGGCTTCGCCGTGTTGCTGCTGGGCATTGTGTATTGCGAACTGGGGGCGGCATTGCCCCGCGCCGGCGGCGTGGTGCGCTACCCGGTCTATTCCCACGGCCCGCTGCTGGGCTACCTGATGGGCTTTATCACGCTGATCGCGTTTTCAAGCCTGGTGGCAATTGAAGTGGTCGCCTCGCGCCAATACGCCGCGGCGTGGTTTCCCGAGTTGACGCAGGCGGGTTCCAGCAACCCCACCGTCCTCGGCTGGTTCGTGCAGTTTGCGCTGCTCTCGCTGTTTTTCGCCCTCAACTACCGCAGCGTGAAGACCTTCGCCATGGCCAATAACCTGGTCAGCGTGTTCAAGTTCATCGTGCCGCTGCTGGTGATCGGCGTGCTGTTCACCTTTTTCAAGCCGGAGAATTTCCACGCCCAGGGCTTCGCGCCGTTCGGCCTGTCGGGGATTGAAATGGCCGTGTCTGCCGGCGGGGTGATTTTCGCCTACCTGGGTCTGACGCCGATCATCTCGGTGGCCAGCGAAGTGAAGAACCCGCAACGCACCATTCCAATTGCACTGATCCTGTCGGTGCTGCTCTCCACTGCAATCTACGTGCTGTTGCAGACCGCTTTCCTCGGCGGCATCCCCACCGAAATGCTCGCCAACGGCTGGGCCGGCGTCGCCAAGGAACTGGCCCTGCCGTACCGCGACATCGCGCTCGCCCTGGGCGTAGGCTGGCTGGCGTACCTGGTAGTCGCCGACGCCGTGATCTCCCCCAGCGGCTGCGGCAATATCTACATGAACGCCACGCCACGGGTGATCTACGGCTGGGCGCAAACCGGAACCTTCTTCAAGATCTTCACCCGCATCGATGAAAAGTCCGGCATCCCGCGCCCGGCGCTATGGCTGACCTTTGGCCTGTCGGTGTTCTGGACCCTGCCCTTCCCGTCGTGGGAAGCGCTGATCAACGTGGTGTCCGCCGCGCTGGTGTTGAGCTACGCCGTGGCGCCGGTATCCGTGGCCGCCCTGCGCCGCAATGCGCCTGACCTGCCGCGCCCGTTCCGGGTCAAGTGGATGGGCCTGCTCGGCCCTCTGTCGTTCATCATCGCCGCGCTGATCGTCTACTGGTCCGGCTGGAGCACCGTGTCGTGGCTGCTCGGCCTGCAAATCCTGATGTTCGTGGTGTACCTGCTGTGCGGCCGTTTTGTGCCGACCCTGCACCTGAGCCTGGGCCGCCAGGTTCGCTCCTCCGCCTGGCTGATCGGCTTCTACGCCGTGACCATCATCCTGTCGAAGCTCGGCAGCTTCGGTGGCCTGGGCATCCTCGGCCATCCCTTCGACACCGTGGTCGTCGCCGCTTGCGCGCTGGGGATTTATTACTGGGGCGCGGCCACCGGCGTGCCGGCGCACCTGGTTCGCCTGGAAACCGAAGACGACGAAAGCGAAGCCCCTGAGCCCGACATCGGCCGAGTGCAGCTTGCTTCCTGAGCCTCAGCCAACCACTGGATGGATTGTTCTATGAAACGAGTGCACATCATTGATTCCCACACCGGCGGCGAGCCCACGCGCCTGGTGATGACGGGGTTCCCGACGCTGGCCGGCGAGACCATGGTCGACAAGCTCGACGACCTGCGCACCCGGCATGACCAATGGCGCAGGGCGTGCCTGCTGGAGCCCCGTGGCAACGATGTTCTGGTGGGCGCGCTGTATTGCGCGCCGGTCTCGGCCGATGCCACCTGCGGCGTGATTTTCTTCAATAACGCCGGCTACCTCGGCATGTGCGGCCACGGCACCATCGGCCTGGTTGCCTCGTTGCACCACTTGGGGCAGATCGCGCCGGGGGTGCACAAGATCGACACGCCGGTCGGCCCGGTCAGCGCCACGTTGCACGCCGACGGCGCAGTCACGTTGCGCAATGTGCCCGCCTATCGCTATCGCCAGCATGTCTCGGTGCAAGTGCCTGGACATGGCTTGGTCCACGGCGATATCGCCTGGGGCGGCAATTGGTTCTTCCTGGTTTCCGATCATGGCCAAGCGCTGGAAATGGACAACGTCGAAGCCCTGACCGACTACACCTGGACAATGCTCAAGGCCCTCGAAGCCCAGGGCATCCACGGCGAAGACGGTGCCCTGATCGACCATATCGAACTGTTCGCCGACGACCCCCAGGTCGACAGCCGCAACTTTGTCATGTGCCCAGGCAAGGCCTACGACCGCTCGCCCTGCGGCACCGGCACCAGCGCCAAGCTCGCATGCCTGGCGGCCGACGGGAAACTCGCCGCCGGTGAGCCGTGGATACAAGCCAGCATCACCGGCAGCCAATTCGAAGGCAGCTATGAATGGGAGGGCGAACGTGTGCGCCCTTCCATCACCGGCCGCGCCTACATGACCGCCGACAGCACCTTGCTGATCGACGAACAGGACCCCTTCGCGTGGGGCATCTGAACCGCCCCCGCCCCTTCAATCAAACTGGAGCTGAAACAATGAATACCACTATCTTCACCGGTTGCATCCCCGCATTGATGACGCCGTGCACCGCCCAGCGCAAACCGGACTTTGACGCACTGGTCGCCAAGGGCCGCGAACTGATCGATATCGGCATGAGCGCGGTGGTGTACTGCGGCTCCATGGGCGACTGGCCGTTGCTGACCGAGGCCGAGCGCCAGGAAGGCGTGGCGCGCCTGGTGGCCGCCGGTGTGCCGACCATCGTCGGCACCGGCGCGGTCAACAGCCGTGAAGCCGTGGCCCATGCAGCGCACGCGGCGAAGGTCGGCGCCCATGGTTTGATGGTCATCCCGCGGGTGCTGTCCCGTGGCGCATCGGCGACGGCGCAAAAGGATCACTTTGCAGCCATCCTCAAGGCGGCGCCAAACCTGCCGGCGGTGATCTACAACAGCCCTTACTACGGCTTCGCCACCCGCGCCGACCTGTTCTTCGAACTGCGTCGCGAGTACCCGAACCTGATCGGCTTCAAGGAATTCGGCGGTGCTGCAGACCTGCGCTACGCGGCCGAACACATCACCTCCAAGGACGATGACGTGACCTTGATGGTCGGCGTGGATACCCAAGTGGTGCACGGCTTCGTCAACTGCAACGCCACCGGCGCAATCACCGGCATCGGCAATGCACTGCCACGGGAAGTCCTGCAACTGGTGGCCTTGAGCAAGAAAGCCGCCAAGGGCGACGCCACTGCACGTCGCCAGGCGCGGGAGTTGGAGTCGGCGCTGGCGGTGCTGTCGTCCTTCGACGAAGGCTGCGACCTGGTGCTGTTCTACAAACATCTGATGGTGCTCAACGGCGACAAGGAATACACCCTGCACTTCAACGAGACCGATGCCCTCAGCGATGCCCAGCGTCGTTATGCAGAGAACCAGTACACGCTGTTCCGCCAGTGGTACGCCAACTGGTCGGCCGAGCAGAACGTCGTTTAACACTATTCAAGGCAGCAAAGATCAAATGTGGGAGCTGTCGAGCTCCGGCGAGGCTGCGATGGGATCACTGCGGTGTACCTGCCAGACCGCAGCGCCTGCATCGCAGCCTCGCTGGGGCTCGACAGCTCCCACAGTGGATTCTCTTCGCCAAGCCCATCTTTACTTTCCAGGACTACGCCATGACTCTGACGGGCACCATGCTGATTGGTCAGCACTCCATTCCAGGCAGCCGCGAGGCCATCCGGGCGATCAATCCTGCCACCAACCTTGCGTTGGAACCCGCCTACGCCGGCGGCACCGCCGAACATGTCGAACACGCCTGTGCGTTGGCCTGGAGCGCCTTCGATAGCTATCGCGAAACGCCGTTGGCCGCTCGCGCCGAATTCCTTGAAACCATCGCCAACGAAATCGAAGCCCTGGGCGATGAACTGATTCAACGGGCGATGGCCGAGACCGGCCTGCCCCGCCCACGCATCCAGGGCGAACGCGGGCGTACCTGCCAGCAATTGCGCACCTTTGCCCGCACCGTGCGCGCGGGTGAATGGCTGGATGTGCGGGTGGATACTGCACAACCGGAACGCCAGCCGCTGCCTCGCTCGGACCTGCGTCAACGCCACGTACCGCTGGGGCCGGTGGCCGTGTTCGGCGCGAGCAATTTTCCGCTGGCATTCTCGGTGGCGGGCGGTGATACCGCGTCGGCACTGGCGGCCGGTTGCCCGGTGATCGTGAAGGCACACGGCGCGCATCCTGGCACCAGCGAACTGGTGGGCCGCGCGGTGGCCCGGGCCGTTCAGCAATGTGGCCTGCCTGAGGGTGTGTTTTCGCTGTTGTATGGCTCGGGCCGCGAGGTCGGTATCGCGCTGGTGTGCGATCCGCGCATCAAGGCCGTGGGTTTCACCGGTTCGCGCAGCGGCGGTATTGCCTTGTGCCAGGCGGCCCAGGCGCGCCCCGAGCCGATCCCGGTGTATGCAGAGATGAGCTCGATCAATCCGGTCTACCTGTTTCCCGCTGCGTTGAGCGCACGCGGTGAAGCATTGGCACAAGGTTTTGTCGCGTCCCTGACCCAGGGTGCCGGCCAGTTCTGCACCAACCCCGGGCTGGTGATTGCCGTTGCAGGGCAAGCGCTGGACCACTTCGTCGGCACGGCTGCCAACCTGCTTCAACACAGCACTGCCCAGACCATGCTGACACCGGGGATCTTCAAGGCTTACGAAGACGGCGTCAGCGCCCTGACCCGGCATGCTCAGCTCGCAGGTACCGGTCTGCCGGCAGAAGGGCCGAACCAGGGACAGGCCCATTTGTTCGTGACCCAGGCCCGGGACTTTCTCGCCAATCACAGCCTGCAAGCCGAGATATTCGGCGCCGCGTCATTGATCGTGCAATGTGCCAACGTCGATGAGGTCCGCCGGGTCAGCGAACACCTGGAGGGCCAACTGACCGCAACCCTGCATCTGGATGACGACGACCTGGCAACTGCCCGCGCGCTGCTGCCGACCCTGGAACGCAAGGCCGGCCGCCTGCTGGTCAACGGCTGGCCGACCGGCGTTGAAGTGTGTGATGCGATGGTGCACGGAGGACCATTCCCGGCCACCTCGGACTCACGCACCACCTCGGTGGGCACCGCCGCGATCCTGCGATTCCTGCGGCCGGTGTGCTACCAGGATTTCCCGGATAGCTTGCTGCCGACGGCCCTGCAACACGGCAACCCATTGCTGCTGCGGCGCTTGCTCGACGGTCAGAGGGAAGCCTAGAACATGTCCGATAACGTCATGCCAGACGTCGCCGTAGTGGGCGCCGGCATCATCGGCGTCGCCTGCGCGCTGCAACTGGCGCGCCAGGGCCGGCGGGTGGTCATCATCGATCAGCAGGAACCCGGCCACGGCGCCTCGTTCGGCAATGCCGGCCACCTGGCGACCGAGCAAGTGTTCCCCATCGCGGATGCGTCGATCCTGACGCGTTTGCCCGCCATGCTCATGGACCCGATGGGCCCGCTGCGCCTGGACTGGAAATACCTGCCGCGTGCACTGCCATGGTTTACCCGGCTGCTGCTGAACCTGCGCCCGGCGCCCTTCCAGCGCACCGTCGCCGGGATCCGCGCGCTCAATGAAGGCAGCCTGGGCGCCTGGCACCGGCTGCTGGGCAGCATCGAGCGCCCGCACCTGATGCGCGAAGACGGCTCGTTGCTGGTCTTCGAGCGCGCCGAGTCGCGACAGGCCATTGATGCATTGCAGGCACGCATGAGTCAGCAGGAAGTGCCGGTGGACCACTGGCACGCCAGCGTGGTGCAGGACGCGGCGCCACAACTCAGCAAAGGGATTCAGGGCGGGTTGTTCTTTCCTCGCACCGGGCATTTTCTCGATCCCTATGGGGTGGTTTGCGAGCTGATGGAAGCGGCCAAGGCCAGCGGGGTGCAATTTCTCAAGCGCCAGGTCGTGGGCGGGAAGCTGGACGAGCACGGTGTTTCATTGCGGACCGACCAAGGCACGGTGGCAGCGCGCCAGGTGTTGATCGCATGCGGTGCGCACTCAGCCAGCCTGACCGGCGCACTGACTGGCAAAAAGGTCCCGCTGGATACAGAGCGCGGCTATCACCTGATGTTGCCCCATGAGCATGGACGGTTGCCGTTTGCGGTCACGTCATTGGAGCGCAAGTTCATCATGACGCCCATGGACGGCGGATTGCGGCTGGCAGGGACCGTGGAGTTCGCCGGCCTTGATCGCCCACCGAACATGGAACGCGCGTGGCAGTTGCATCGGCTGAGCCAGGGGCTATTTCGTCGTGACTTGAGTGCCGAGGACGCGACGCCGTGGATGGGGTTTCGCCCTTCCCTGCCGGACTCGCTGCCGATTATCGACAAGGTGTGCGAGGGCAAGGTGCTGCTTGCCTTTGGGCATCAGCATCTGGGCCTGACGCAGGCTGCGGTGACGGCGGAGTTGATTGCACGGCTGGCATCGCCTGCGGCCGCGTCCAACGAGCTGCCGGCACTTGGGCCCTACCGGCTGGATCGTTTCTGAGATCATCGGAAACGTCTTGCTACTGTTTCGCACTTTCGGCGATACAAGGCAGGTCATTATCGTGCATGACCTTACGGTTACGCTCCGTTGAGAACCTGCCTTGAACAACCACACCTGTATGCAGCACCGTCCATCGATGCGCAGAACGCTCCGAAGCGTTGCTTGCGGCATGCTCGCCCTATTGCTCTGCACGACAGCCCTGGCAGAACCGGGCATGCCGCTTGGCCAGAAGTCATTCGAAGCGTATCGCGCCGCTACCTTGCAATGGCTGCGGGACCATCGTGACTTCCAGGGCACCGACAAGGATGCCGAACTCAACTGGAACGCCCCGCAGGAATGGCGCCCGGCTGGTGCCCCCAAGCGCGGGATCATTCTCGTGCATGGCCTGGGTGACTCACCCTGGTCTTTCCACGATATCGGCAGCGCACTGGCCGCCCGCGGCTTTCTGGTCAGGACCGTGCTGCTGCCCGGCCACGGCACGCAACCGGCCGACATGCTGCAGGTGCGCATGGAAGACTGGCGCCGGGTGGTGGACGAACAGGCTGCGATCCTTCGCGCAGAGGTGGGAGAAATCTACCTCGGCGGCTTTTCCACCGGCGCCAACCTGGTACTCGACTACGCCTACAAACACGACGACGTCGCGGGGCTGCTGCTGTTCTCTCCCGCGTTCCAGTCCAGCATGACCTACGACTGGCTGACACCCCTGATCAGTTGGGCGCGCCCCTGGCTGCTGGCGCCAGACGCCAGCCGGCCACAACAGAGCCTGGTGCGCTACATGACAGTGCCCACCAACGGTTTTGCCCAGTTCTACCGCAGCAGCCGGCTAGCCCGCCAGGACCTGGAGCGGCGCCCCTATGACAAGCCGGTGTTCATTGCCGTCGCAGCCCACGACTCAGTACTCGATACGCACTACGTGCTGGAGACCTTCCAGCAACGCTTCAGCAACCCCCATAGCCGCCTCGCCTGGTACGGCACATTGCCAGAGAGCGCCTGGGATACCCGCCGTGTAAAAGCGCGTACCGACTACCTGCCGGAGTTGCGAATCAGCCAGTTCTCCCACATGGGGTTGCTGTTCTCACCCGACAACGCTCTGTATGGCGAACAGGGCAGCCTGCGGTTTTGCTGGAACGGCCAGACGGACGACGCAACCCGCGCCTGCGAACAAGGGGCCGACGTGTGGTATTCGGACTGGGGCTACCGTGAGCCGGGCAAGATGCACGCGCGGTTGACGTTCAATCCGTATTTCACCTGGCAGCTTGGGGTGATTGACGAGGTCCTGGGCAAGCAGGACCTGGCGAGTCATTAAACGGCAAATCCGGTAAACCGCGTTTATCCCGCGACGCCCAGGAACGGCAGCGCCAGGTACAACTTGATCACGATCGCATTGGTGATATCGATGAAAAAGGCGCCCACCATCGGCACCACCAGAAATGCAATCTGCGATGGCCCGAAACGCTGGGTCACCGCCTGCATGTTCGCAATGGCAGTTGGCGTGGCACCGAGCCCGAAACCGCAGTGCCCCGCCGCCAGGACCGCCGCGTCATAGTTGCTCCCCATCACCCGGAACGTCACGAAAATCGCAAACAGCGCCATCATCAACGCCTGCGCAGCCAGCAGGATGAAAATCGGCAGGGCCAGCGCGGCGAGGTCCCAGAGCTTGAGCGACATCAATGCAATCGCCAGAAACAACGACAGGCTGACATTCCCTAGCACCGAGACTTCGCGCTCGAATACCTGGTGCCAGCCCAGCGCCGACAGGCCATTACGCAACACCACACCGACAAACAAGACACACACAAACGTCGGCAGCTCAAAGGCCGTGCCCTGGATAAAACCGCTGAGGAACGTGCCCACTTGCAGGCTGATGGCGAGCAGCGCCAGGGTCTCGATAAAGGAGAAGGAGGTGATCATGCGCTCTTGATTCGGCTGCTCGAACCCTTTTGGCCCTAGCGGTTGTACCGGCGCCAGGGCGGGCGTCTGGACGCGCTTGATCAGCAGGCGAGCGACCGGGCCGCCAATCAGGCCGCCGAGCACCAGGCCAAAGGTCGCGGAAGCAATGGCCAGTTCGGACGCCGACGCCACGCCATACTTCTCGCTGAACACCGCGCCCCAGGCCGCGCCGGTCCCGTGCCCACCCGACAGCGTAATGGAGCCCGCCAACAACCCCATCAACGGATCGAGCCCCAGCGCCTTGGCCAGCGCAATCCCCATCGCGTTCTGGACCACCAGGAGCGCCGTCACCACCAGCAGGAAAATCCCCAGCACCCGCCCGCCTTTCTTCAGGCTGGCGAAATCCGCATTCAAACCAATGGTGGCAAAGAAAGCCAACATCAGTGGCGTCTGCAGCGACGAATCAAACCGGACCTCAATGCCAGCGAGCATACGCAGGACCAGGAGCAGCACCGCCACCACTAAACCGCCGGCCACCGGCTCCGGAATATTGTAAGTGCGCAGGAAACCGACTCGAGCGACCAGCCCGCGCCCAAGTAAAAGCACCAGGGAGGCGGCGACCAGCGTTGAATAGAAGTCGAGTTGAAGCATGGGGAGCTCTCTGTAGTTATTTATGACGAATCGGGGCAGGCCTATCGATCCTTCGGAACAACACAGGAAGAGTAGTAGTACGACGCCATCTTTAACCTCGGAAAAGTCCTAACGTTGCCGAACGGAATCCCCAGGACATTCAGGCGAAAGACTTGCGAAGCGCAATCTGAAGGGGCAAGACGAGAAAATCGAGTGCATGACAATGGCTGCAGAACTGCGTCTGGACGGGCGCTTTACAGGTTCCGCGGCATCCTGCCGACTCAGCGCCCATTCGAATTTGACAATCTCCGGCGTCCTGTCCAAAGCCACCTATAATCATGTCCGGTCGACAGGATCGTCGATGATAAACAGGACAACATCATGCAACGGATCGCTTTCGCAAACGCTTTGCGAGGTATTGCGGCGCTCAGCGTCGTCATTGCCCATTACATTCTGATGTTCAACTACCTCAAAGGTGGCTTCGGTGGCCTGCCACCCCTAGCTGAGCCACCCTTTCCAGCCTGGATGATCAGCATCTTTAATCCGCTCAACAACGTGAACATGGGCGGGTTCGGAGTGGCATTGTTCTTTCTGATCAGCGGTCTGGTAATTCCAATCTCGGTATCCAGCCTGAGCGGAACGGCTCTTGCGAAAACGAAATTCGTGATTGGCCGGCTTTTTCGAATATGGCCTACCTATATCATTGGCCTTCTAATCACCCTGGGTAGCCTTGAAATAGCTGCCTCATATATGGGGAACATCACGACCTACACGACTCTCCAGGTCCTCGCGCAAATGTCTTTGTTTCGAGACTGGTTTGGCAGTTCCGCACCGCTGGATGGCGTGGTGTGGACACTGGAGGTTGAAATCAAGTTCTACCTGATCGTGCTTCTGTGTTGGTCAATGATTACCAAGGGAAAATTGCTGCCGCTCGTGTTGCTGGGCGTCGCAACTGTGCTGGCCGCGAACCTATACCCTGGAGATATTTATCTCACCGGTCCGTTGGCCGCGTTCGTCTTCCCGTTCAAATACATTTTTTTCATGATGATCGGCGTTGCGTTCAACTATTACTACCGTGGACTGTTAAGCCTTGAAAAGCTGTTCGGCATAACCATCTGTATGCCCTGCGTGTTCGGGTATAGCGGGTTCACTGAAGGCTGGCCGTTTGAAGTGATCGCTGCCTACTTTATGGCATTTGCGCTGTTTACCGTGTTCTACCTGTTTTGCAGCAACTGGACGGGGCCCCCGGTATTCAATTTTCTGGCCGATATCAGCTATCCGCTATACGCCTGCCATGGGGCGTTTGGTATTGTCGGGATGCGGATTATGATTGACCAGGGGATCAGCCCGATTCCTGCCCTCGTTATCCAGTCACTAGCCACCATTTTACTGTCCTGGCTTATCCATCAGGGGGTTGAAGCCCCTACCCACGTACTCGGAAAAAGAATCGCCGGCCTGTTCAGTACAAAGCCAACTAATAATTTGCTACCTGGACAATCCCAATAAAAAGCCCGCTCAATGCGCAATGCTGTTCACTTAAGCGGAGCAGCATTGCGGGTAATCGAATACCGGTTTTTTGACAGCCTCACCGCCCTAAGCCTCGCTGGCCTGGGGCGTTTTGTTATGAAGAGCACACCTATGCTGCCGCGAAGCTCTTCCATGCGTCTTGGCGTGTGTGATGGCGACACGGCGCCAGCCATGGCCACCAAGGAGTCCACGCCAGTCGTCTTGTAGGTAGCGCTCATATCCCCAGGCGTTGGCGATCCTGGGACAGTCCGCTCTTGCCCAGGAGCATCTCCTTGGCAATTCCATCGGCGCAGATATTTAATCAACGGGCGACTTCAATGACCGGCTCGCCCCTGAAAAGGGCCATCCCGACAACCAGCCAAAGCACCATATCCGAAGGCAGACGGCGACGTCGGATCGTTGCTTTATCAGCCAGCGTGGCCGCTGCTTTTATCCATCAGGAATATGATCGGCGAACACCTCAAGACGTGAGAGTGGTCGCTCAGCAAAATTCAGAACGGTGTTTAAATCCTGAGCAACAGGCATAAAAAATCCGAAGTCCTTATCAGACTTCGGATTTTCCGGCTGCTTGAGGATTAGTCAACAATCCTTAAGTGAACAGCATTGCGCTCAATGCGGGCTTTCTTTTCCATGATTATCAGGAAAAAGGTATGGGCTCAACCATATAGCAATCAACGCAGTCTGAAGTGATGACGTTATCCAGAATCAGAGGGGACTCGGTCGCAGGTCGAAGGAACCCGGTACGAATAGACGCTGTATAGACCCCAACGTTTACTGTATTGAGGCGAGCCCTAGCGTTAATCGACACACAATCAATGCTGTAATTCATCCCCATCCCCAAGCCGCAATTTTCACCACCTGAATTAATCACGCGGGTAGAGTCCTGCCCCTCAATGACAACACCCCAGGCGGTCTGTTCAGGATCAACACCTGGCTCAGTAGCCGTGCAATAACTATCAAGAATGGTGTTGTACTCGCCACCGTTGTCCAGCAGCAGCATGCAGCGCCCGGTCCAGTCAACCGACGTGATATTCTCTATAACACAGTGTTGTGCGTAGTGCAGATGCAGGCCAACCGCAGCGTCCCCGGTGAACTCAAGGTTGCGGATATACACGTTTTTAATCGGGTCACATAAAGCCACGATTGCGCCCAGGGGATGATCACGTTTGATTACGCGATTAACAATCAATGAGTTAGCCAGCACATATATAACCTGGCGAACCTCCAGGGGGCCGTCAAGTGGCATAGGGTAGGTTGCAAAATCGGTTGAAGCGTCCGAGATGACGATCCAGGAACCGTTTGTGTACGGAGTCGTGTCGGCCACGGAGATTTCGGTCGTATTGACGTAGGCCGGCGCGGTCAAATAACTGCCCGGGCGAACATTGCCTTGGTAGTCGATGGCGGCATAACTTGGATCTGTGGGGTCCAGCGGGTTACGGCCGATCCCTGAAACGTCAATAGTGACCTTATCGATCCCTGGGGCAGGCTCGATGATCTGCCCACTGTAGGGCCAGTTGTCATCACGGTTTAGCAGGACTGTTGTCCCGATAGGGCAGTCAGTGCCATTGATTTGAATCCAACGGTATCCGGCCTTCATCACCGACTGGAGTTGAGGGCCGTTATCCGCAGAAGGATTCGGGGTAAAAACATAAGGGGTATCGATGTAAATTGACATATGACTTCTCCTGATTTCCCATGGCCATTTTTCGGCGAAACAACTGTACATGCATACAGCTAAAAATCCTACAAAAGCAGCACTCTCAATGCTCACTTTATTGCCCACAGACACCGACATACGCATCACACGCGCCGGACGCGTGATCAAGCCGTTATCGCGTTCAGTGAGGCTCATGGGAGACGGGAAAAGAAGATGCCGAAGCACGCTCAGAAAGGCGCAACGGGACAAAAATCGACAAGCCAGGAGGAGCCGCCGAATCGTCATTCTTAGGGGGTAGGTTGTAAAGGCTTCGCAAATCGCAACAAAAAAGGGCCCACCTTTCGGTGAGCCCTTCTAGACCGCCCAGCAGAGCGGATTTTGTTTGGTAGGCGCGATTGGACTCGAACCAACGACCCCCACCATGTCAAGGTGGTGCTCTAACCAACTGAGCTACGTGCCTGCTGTGAGGCGGCATTCTACGGAATTCCCGAGGGGTGTCAACACCTTTTTTGCAGCTAAGCCTATGAATATGCGAATTTTTTATTTGTGGCCAGCACAACGGTATTTTCCGGCGGCTGGCAGCGGATTTTCAACTCAGGTAGGATCGGCGCACTCGTAAAAAATATAAAACAGAGGTTCCAGGATGGCGAACACCCCCTACCCCCAGTCGTATTACGCCGCGTCTGCGAATGCGGTACCTCCTCGCCCAGAGCTGCAAGGTGAAGTCGAAACCGATGTGTGCGTGATTGGCGCCGGTTATACCGGCCTGTCCAGTGCGCTGTTCCTGCTGGAAAACGGCTTTCGCGTGACAGTGCTGGAAGCTGCCAAGGTAGGCTTTGGCGCGTCGGGCCGCAATGGTGGGCAGATCGTCAACAGCTACAGCCGTGATATCGATGTGATCGAGCGCAGTGTCGGCCCCCAGCAGGCGAAATTACTCGGCGACATGGCATTTGAAGGCGGCAGGATCATTCGGGAGCGGGTGGCCAAGTATCAGATCCAGTGCGATCTGAAGGACGGCGGTGTATTTGCGGCACTGAACAGCAAGCACATGGGCCACCTGGAGTCGCAGAAGCGCCTGTGGGAGCGCTACGGCCACACCCAGCTGGAGTTGCTGGACGAGCGGCGCATTCGCGAGGTGGTCGCCTGTGACAACTATGTGGGCGGCCTGCTCGACATGAGCGGCGGGCACATTCACCCGCTGAACCTGGCGCTGGGCGAAGCGGCAGCCGTGGAGTCCCTGGGCGGCACCATTTATGAGCAGTCGGCGGCGACTCGCATCGAGCGCGGCGCCAATCCGGTGGTGCATACGGCGCACGGCAAGGTCAGGGCCAAGTTCATTATTGTCGCGGGCAACGCCTATCTGGGGAACCTGGTTCCGGAACTGGCGGCCAAGTCGATGCCGTGTGGTACGCAGGTGATTACCACCGCACCACTGGGCGATGAACTGGCGAAGACGCTGCTGCCACAGGATTACTGCGTCGAGGACTGCAATTACCTGCTGGACTACTACCGCCTGACGAGCGACAAGCGCCTGATCTTCGGCGGTGGCGTGGTGTACGGCGCGCGTGACCCGGCGAATATCGAGGCGATCATCCGGCCGAAGATGCTCAAGGCCTTCCCGCAGCTCAAGGACGTGAAGATCGACTACGCCTGGACCGGCAATTTCCTGCTGACCTTGTCGCGCCTGCCGCAGGTCGGTCGCCTGGGGGATAACATCTACTACTCCCAGGGCTGTAGCGGCCATGGCGTGACGTATACTCACTTGGCGGGCAAGGTACTGGCGGAAGCGCTGAGAGGCCAGGCAGAACGTTTTGATGCGTTTGCCGGCCTGCCGCACTACCCCTTCCCCGGCGGACAACTGTTGCGCACGCCGTTTGCGGCGCTGGGGGCCTGGTATTACGGGTTGCGGGACAAGCTGGGATTCTGACCCCGGACCACGGGGCTGGCTTGCCGGCCCCTGTACTTGCCGCGCCGGCACCCAATCGCAGACACAAAAAACCCCGGTCTTTCGACCAGGGTCTTTGCTATCGATCCAACCAAGCCAGCGGCTTGCTTTGGCGTCTCAGGGCGTTCAGTGGGCCCTGGAACAGATATGGCGCAGCGGACGGGACTCGAACCCGCGACCCCCGGCGTGACAGGCCGGTATTCTAACCGACTGAACTACCGCTGCGTATCGCTCAGACTGCTGAAGTGTCACCTTCAACCGCCTTCAAACATCTGACTGACCAGCCTTGGCTGTTCAATCTCAAATCTGAAACATCAGACCTGGAAAATATGGCGCAGCGGACGGGACTCGAACCCGCGACCCCCGGCGTGACAGGCCGGTATTCTAACCGACTGAACTACCGCTGCGCGTCGGTGCAACCTTTAACGTTGCGTCTTGCCCTAGGGCAAAACTCTCAAGAAGTGGTGGGTGATGACGGGATCGAACCGCCGACCCTCTGCTTGTAAGGCAGATGCTCTCCCAGCTGAGCTAATCACCCTTTGCTTCGTTGAGGCCGCGAAATTTACGCAGGTAGCGGACCTAAGTCAATAGCCTGCTTGAAGTTTTTCTGAAAAAGACAAAATGGCTTCAGGACCGCGACCCGCCCTACTCGGTGTAAATCATCTTCTTGCTCATGCCGCCGTCGACGACGAACTCTTGCCCGGTGACAAACCCGGCATTGCGCGACAGCAACCACGCCACCATCGCCGCTACGTCTTCCACAGTGCCTACCCTGCCCGCCGGGTGCTGGGCGTGATCCGCATCCGTCAGCGGCTCGGCACGGCGTGCAGCCGGGTCACGGGCATCGATCCAGCCCGGGCTGACGGCATTGACCCGTACTTCCGGCCCGAGGCTGATAGCCAACGCGTGGGTCAGGGCCAGCAAACCGCCCTTGCTCGCCGCATAGGCTTCGGTGTCCGGTTCCGACTGGCGTGCCCGGGTCGACGCCAGGTTGACGATGGCGCCGCCGTGGGCCCGCAGGTAGGGCGCACAGTGCTTGGCCAGCAACATGGGACCACTGAGGTTCACCGCCAGTACACGATTCCAGTAAGCCAGGTCGAGACTTTCCAGGGTGATGTTGCGCGGGTCGGCCACGGCGGCATTGCACACCAGCGCATCCAGGCGCCCGAACTGGCCAAGTACCTCGGCCACGCCCTGGGCAACCTGCCGCTCATCGGCCACGTCCATGGTAATAAACCAGGCGTTGTCGCCGAGCACCTTGGACACCTTGGAACCGCGCTCACGGTCCAGGTCCGTCAGTACCACCTGCCAGCCTTCGCTAATCAACCAGGCGGCAATCCCCAGGCCGATGCCCCGCGCCGCGCCGGTCACCAGCGCGACCCGCCCGTTACTGGCGCTCGCCGCTTCCATGGACCACTCGATCACAGGGCAGCCAACCCACGGGCCAGGTCGGCCTGCAGGTCAGCGACGTCTTCCAGGCCCACCGCAATGCGGATCAGGCTGTCACGAATCCCGGCAGCTTCACGCTCCTGCGGCGCCAGGCGGCCGTGGGAGGTGGTGCTCGGGTGAGTGATAGTGGTCTTGCTGTCACCCAGGTTGGCGGTGATGGAGATCAGGCGAGTCGCATCGATAAAGCGCCAGGCGCCCTCTTTGCCGCCCTTGACCTCGAAACTCACCACGGCGCCGAAACCACGTTGCTGGCGCTGGGCCAACTCGTGTTGCGGGTGGCTCTTGAGGCCGGCGTAGTGGACTTTCTCGATGCCGTCCTGCTGCTCCAGCCACTCGGCCAGGGCCTGGGCGTTGGCACAATGGGCCTTCATCCGCAGGCTCAGGGTCTCCAGGCCTTTAAGGAAGATCCAGGCGTTGAACGGGCTCAGGGTCGGGCCGGCGGTGCGCAAGAAGCCCACCACTTCCTTCATCTGCTCGCTGCGGCCGGCAACCACGCCACCCATGCAACGGCCCTGGCCGTCGATGAACTTGGTGGCCGAGTGCACAACGATGTCTGCGCCCAGCTTCAGCGGCTGCTGCAATGCAGGGGTGCAGAAGCAGTTGTCGACGATCAGCATCGCGCCCTTGGCGTGGGCCACTTCGGACAATGCGGCAATGTCCACCAGCTCGGCCAATGGATTGGACGGCGACTCGACGAACAGCAATTTGGTGTTGGCCTTGATGGCCGCGTCCCAGCCGGACAGGTCCGCCAGCGGCACGTAGTCGACTTCAATACCAAAACGCTTGAAGTACTTTTCGAACAGGCTGATGGTCGAACCAAACACGCTGCGCGATACCAGGACGTGGTCGCCGGCGCTGCACAGGCTCATGACTACCGCGAGAATCGCAGCCATGCCCGTGGCAGTGGCGACAGCTTGCTCGGCGCCTTCCAGCGCGGCGATACGCTCTTCGAACGCGCGCACGGTCGGGTTGGTGTAACGCGAATAAACGTTGCCCGGCACTTCACCGGCAAAACGCGCAGCGGCGTCGGCCGCAGTGCGGAACACATAGCTGGAGGTAAAGAACATCGGGTCACCGTGCTCACCTTCCGGGGTGCGGTGCTGGCCGGCGCGCACAGCCAGGGTATCGAAAGCTACGCCATCGAGGTCGCTGTCCAAGCGACCGGCATCCCATTCCTGACTCATGCTCTACTCCTCAACTCGAATGCTTTATCAAAGATACAAAACCGGCCCCTCAGGGCCGGTGTCTACTCAGTTGTTGTACAGGTCGATGATCGCGCTGACCGCCTGGGTCTTGATCTTCGAGGAATCGTTACGGGCCTGCTCGATCTTGTTCAGGTAGGCCTCGTCGACATCGCCGGTGACGTACTTGCCGTCGAACACCGCGCAATCGAACTCCTCGATCTTGATCTTGCCACCACCGACGGCTTCGATCAGGTCCGGCAGGTCCTGGTAGATCAGCCAGTCGGCGCCGATCAGGTCCGCAACGTCCTGGGTCGAACGGTTGTGGGCGATCAGTTCGTGGGCACTCGGCATGTCGATGCCGTACACGTTCGGGTAACGCACGGCAGGCGCGGCGGAACAGAAGTAAACGTTCTTCGCACCGGCTTCGCGGGCCATCTGGATGATCTGCTTGCAGGTGGTGCCGCGTACGATGGAGTCATCCACCAGCATCACGTTCTTGCCGCGGAACTCCAGCTCGATCGCGTTGAGCTTCTGGCGCACCGACTTCTTGCGCGCAGCCTGGCCAGGCATGATGAAGGTACGGCCGATGTAACGGTTCTTGACGAAGCCTTCGCGGAATTTCACGCCCAGGTGGTTCGCCAACTCCAGCGCAGCGGTGCGGCTGGTGTCCGGGATCGGGATAACCACGTCGATGTCGTGATCCGGGCGCTCGCGCAGGATCTTGTCCGCCAGCTTCTCGCCCATGCGCAGGCGCGCCTTGTACACCGAAACACCGTCGATGATCGAATCCGGACGCGCCAGGTAGACGTGTTCGAAGATGCACGGGGTAAGTTTCGGGTTCAGTGCGCACTGACGGGTGTGCAGCTTGCCGTCTTCAGTGATGTAGACCGCTTCGCCCGGCGCCAGGTCGCGAATCAGGGTAAAGCCCAGCACGTCCAGGGACACGCTTTCGGAAGCGATCATGTACTCGACGCCTTCGTCGGTATGACGCTGGCCGAACACGATCGGGCGGATGCCGTGGGGGTCGCGGAAACCGACGATACCGTAGCCGGTCACCATCGCCACTACCGCATAGCCACCGACGCAGCGGTTGTGCACGTCAGTCACGGCAGCGAACACGTCTTCTTCGGTCGGCTGCAGCTTGCCGCGCTGGGCCAGCTCGTGGGCGAACACGTTCAGCAGTACTTCGGAGTCCGAGTTGGTGTTGACGTGGCGCAGGTCAGATTCGTAAATCTCCTTGGCCAGTTGTTCAACGTTGGTCAGGTTGCCGTTGTGCGCCAGGGTGATGCCATAGGGCGAGTTGACGTAGAACGGCTGGGCTTCGGCCGAGGTCGAGCTGCCCGCTGTCGGGTAGCGCACGTGGCCAATGCCCATGTGCCCGACCAGGCGCTGCATGTGGCGCTGATGGAACACGTCACGCACCAGACCATTGTCCTTGCGCAGGAATAACCGGCCGTCGTGGCTGGTCACAATACCGGCAGCATCCTGGCCGCGGTGCTGGAGGACGGTTAGCGCGTCATACAGCGCCTGATTCACGTTCGACTTACCGACGATACCGACGATGCCACACATGCGACGCAACCCCTACTTAATGAATCTTGACTGAACACAACTTACTGAGGCGTTTTGGCCGGCAAGAGGTGTTCCTTGAACGGAAGATCAGCGGGTACGCTGATCCCGCTGGCCAGCCACTGACTGCTCCACCCCAAAATGAGGTTTTTGGACCAATCTGCAACCAATAGAAATTTTGGCACGAGTACCGACTCCTGCCACCACGAATCCTGCTGTACCGGCCCCAGGCTCAACAGCCCGACCGCCACGACCACCAGCAAGCCGCCACGCGCGGCGCCGAAGGCCATGCCGAGAAATCGATCGGTCCCGGAGAGGCCGGTGACGCGTATCAATTCGCCGATAAGATAATTGACCATTGCCCCCACCAACAACGTGGCGATGAACATGATGGCGCAGCCCGCGATGACGCGAGCCGAAGGTGTCTCGATGTATCCGGCCAGGTAGACAGACAATGAACCGCCGAACATCCAGGCTACAACTCCTGCGATGATCCATGTCAGCAGCGACAATGCTTCTTTGACGAAGCCGCGGCTCAGACTGATCAAAGCGGAGATGGCGACGATTGCAACGATCGCCCAATCAACCCAGGTAAATGGCACAGTTCAGCCTACAGACGGATAAGGCGGCGCATTTTAGCAGAGCGCTGGGCTATCGGTAAGCTGTGATTGGCAGTGCATTTGAAATCAATGAGTTATAGGGGAAACCGGCCTGTTGCGGCACACCCAAAACACTTGTGGGAGCGGGCCTGCTCGCGAAGGCGGTGGGGCAGCCAATAAATCTGCTGACTGATACGCCGCTTCGCGAGCAAGCCCGCTCCCACATTGACCGCATCCCAGCTTGAATCCTTGCAGCCTCAGCCTTTTTCGGGCTGGAAGCGAACCACAAAACCCTTGAGGTTCTGCTGGCGATCCAACAGGTCCCGCAGGCGATCGGCTTCAGCCCGCTCGATCAGCGGCCCGATGAATACCCGGTTCTTGCCATCGGCGCTGCGGATATAGGCGTTGTAACCCTGGGTGCGCAGCTTCTTCTGCAACGCATCAGCACTTTCGCGGTTAGCCAGGCTGGCCAGCTGGATCGACCAGCTGATCGGCAAGCCATTCGGGTCAATACGGCTCTGGCCCACGTCCGGCTTGCCCGGTGCCGCAGGTTGCGGGGCCACAGGTTTTGGTGCTGGCGCCGGCGCCGCAGGCTTCGCAGCAACTGCAGGAGCAGCAGGCGCAGGCTTAACCACCGGCACGCTCGGCTGCACCGGCATCGACGGCGCTTGCTGTGCAGCCACTTCGTCATCGGTCGGCACCGGCTCTTCTTCCGGCAGCGCTTGCGGCTCGGGAACCACCACCGGCTCAACCTGAACCTGAGGCACCGCAGGCGCCTGGGGCGCAGCTGGCGCTTCAACGGTCACTTGGCGCTGCTCATCCTGACGGGAAAACAGCATCGGCAGGAAAATCACCGCCAACGCCACCAGGACCAGGGCTCCAACCATTCGCTGCTTGTATGCGCTATCCAGTAATGCCATGTGCAGCTTCCTCCGTGGAGCGCCGGGCCAACCATTCGAGCGCCTCGGCAACACAATAAAATGATCCGAACAACAGAATCTCATCCTCAGGCGTCGCAACCGCGCACTGGGCTTCCAGGGCGGCTGTCACGCTTGCATGGGACGTCACGGACGCGCCAAGGTTCTGCAAGGCAACCTGCAACTCGATGGCAGGACGACTGCGGGACGTATCCAGCGGTGCAACCGCCCAGGCCTGGACGTCGCCCAGCAAGGGTGCAACCACGCCGTCCAGGTCCTTGTCGGACAACAACCCGAACACCGCGAGGCGGCGACCGGCGGGCGGCGTGCGTGCCAGGCGCCTGGCCAGGTATTCAGCGGCGTGAGGGTTATGCCCCACGTCCAGCAGCAGGTTCAGGCGCTTGCCCTCCCAGTCGAACGTGCGCCGGTCAAGGCGCCCCACCACGCGAGTAGCCTGCAACGTAGCGGCAATCTGCTCGGCATGCCAGGGCAAATCCAGCAACAGGTAGGCTTGCAGCGCGAGCGCGGCGTTTTCCATCGGCAGGTTCAGCAGTGGCAAGTCGCGCAACTCGACGGTTTGACCGCGCGCGTCAAGCCCGCGCCATTGCCAGAATTGGTCGCCAATCTCGAGATTGAAATCACGCCCGCGCAGGAAGAACGGGCAATCCAGCTCGCGCACCTTGTCCAGCAAGGTATGCGGCGGGTCCAGGTCGCCGCACAGTGCAGGCTTGCCCTGGCGGAAGATCCCGGCTTTTTCATAGGCCACGGACTCACGGGTGTTACCCAGGTAGTCCGCATGGTCGACGCCAATACTGGTAATCAGCGCCAGGTCGGCATCCACCACGTTGACCGTGTCCAGACGCCCACCCAGACCGACTTCCAGCACCACCACATCCAGCTGCGCACGCTCGAACAGCCAGAACGCCGCCAGGGTGCCCATCTCGAAATAGGTCAGGGAAATCTCGCCACGCCCGGCATCAAGTGCGGCGAAGGCTTCGCAGAGTTGCTCGTCAGTGGCTTCGACGCCATTGAGCTGCACCCGCTCGTTGTAGCGCAGCAGGTGCGGCGAGTTGTACACGCCGACCTTCAGGCCCTGGGCTTGCAGCAAGGCCGCGACAAAGGCGCAGGTAGAGCCCTTGCCGTTGGTGCCGGTCACCGTGATCACACGCGGCGCCGGCCGGCCCAACCCGAGGCGGGCCGCTACCTGTTGCGAGCGCTCCAGGCCCATGTCGATGGCTGACGGATGCAACTGCTCAAGGTAGGCGAGCCATTCGCCCAGGGTACGTTGGGTCATATGTTTGCAGGCACCGGTGGCACGACAATCGGCTCGATTTTAGGCGCGACGTACACAGGTGTCGGCAGGCCCATCATTTGCGCCAGCAGGCTACCCAGGCGCGGACGCAGTTCGCCGCGCGGAATGATCAGGTCGATCGCGCCGTGCTCAAGCAGGAACTCGCTGCGCTGGAAACCTTCCGGCAGTTTTTCGCGAACGGTCTGCTCGATAACACGCGGGCCGGCAAAGCCGATCAGCGCCTTCGGCTCACCGACGATCACGTCACCCAGCATCGCCAGGCTGGCGGACACACCGCCGTAGACCGGGTCGGTCAGCACGGAGATGAACGGAATACCTTCTTCGCGCAGACGCGCCAGTACCGCGGAGGTCTTGGCCATTTGCATCAGCGAGATCAGTGCTTCCTGCATCCGCGCACCGCCGGAGGCGGCGAAGCAGATCATCGGGCAACGGTTTTCCAGCGCGTAGTTGGCGGCACGTACGAAACGCTCACCGACAATGGCGCCCATCGAGCCGCCCATGAAGGAGAATTCGAAGGCAGAAACCACCACCGGCATGCCCAGCAGCTTGCCGCTGACGGAAATCAGCGCGTCCTTTTCACCGGTCTGCTTCTGGGCCGCGGTCAGGCGGTCCTTGTACTTCTTGCCGTCGCGGAACTTCAGACGGTCAACCGGCTCCAGGTCAGCGCCCAGCTCGGAGCGACCATCGGCGTCGAGGAAAATATCAATGCGGGCGCGGGCGCCGATACGCATGTGGTGATTGCACTTGGGGCAAACGTCCAGGGTCTTTTCCAGCTCCGGGCGGTACAGCACCGCGTCGCAGGATGGGCACTTGTGCCAAAGACCTTCAGGAACCGAGCTTTTCTTCACCTCGGAACGCATGATCGAAGGGATCAGTTTGTCTACTAACCAGTTGCTCATGCTTTCTTTCTCCAGTACCGGTGGCTTGAACACAGCCCCGCGTATGCCCTTGAGCTAAATTCATATGTGGCGATGACACAAACTGGACGGGGTCAGACGTTCGACCAGCCATTTCCTGCCTGTGCCCTCAGCCTTCCAGACAACCTGCCGTGCAGGGTTGCCACTTCATTTCCGGGCCTCCCACAGGCGGCGCCGGGCTGTTTTACACAGTGGTAGTTATGGACGGCGGCAGACTGCCAGCCGTCACATCGTCCCGCTGCTGTCGCGCACGGCCTGCATGAATGCGCGAATCCTTGCGTGATCCTTGATGCCCTTGCCCTGCTCTACCCCGCCGCTGACGTCCACGGCATACGGCCGAACCTGCTGGATGGCACTGGCCACGTTGTCCGGATTCAGGCCGCCCGCGAGGATAATCGGCTTGCTCAACCCTTCGGGAATCAACGACCAGTCAAACGCCTCGCCCGTACCACCGGGAACGCCTTCGACGTAGGTGTCGAGAAGAATCCCGCGAGCCCCGGCATAGGCAGCGCATGCCGCAGCAATATCATCCCCGGCCTTGACCCGCAGCGCCTTGATGTACGGGCGCTGGTAGCTCTCGCACTCGTCCGGGCTCTCATCGCCATGGAACTGCAGCATGTCCAGTTGCACGGCGTCGAGGGTTTCATTGAGCTCGCAGCGGCTGGCGTTGACGAACAACCCCACGGTGGTCACGAACGGTGGCAACGCGGCAATGATCGCCCGCGCCTGCAACACATTCACCGCCCGCGGGCTTTTGGCATAAAACACGAAACCGATGGCATCGGCCCCCGCCTCGACCGCCGCCAACGCGTCTTCTATGCGGGTAATCCCGCAAATCTTGCTGCGAACGGCAGACATGTCGATGAAACCTCAGGGCGTGTCCGGGAAAGTCCCGGATGGTAACAAATGCTTTTGAGGGCGTCAGCCGCCAAGTTCGCTGAAACCTGTGAGGAAGTGTGGCCCGATGAATCGCTGGGGCAATTCGAACTCGTCGCGGTACTCCACATCCACCAGGTACAGGCCGAACGGATGCGCCGTGACGCCGCCGGTACGGCGAATCCGGCTTTCCAGCACTTCCCTGGCCCATTCCACCGGGCGTTCGCCGGTACCGATGGTCATCAGCACCCCGGCGATATTGCGCACCATATGGTGCAGGAAGGCGCCGGCGCGGATATCCAGCACGATCATCTTGCCGTGGCGCGTCACCCGCAGGTGATGGACTTCCTTGATCGGCGACTTGGCCTGGCACTGGCCGGCACGGAACGCGCTGAAATCGTGGATACCTACAAGATGCTGGGCCGCCTCGGCCATGCGCTCGGCGTCCAGCGGGCGGTGGTTCCAGGTGATTTCTTCGTTGAGATGGGCCGGGCGGATCTGATCGTTGTAGATCACATAGCGATAACGCCGGGCGATGGCCTTGAAGCGCGCGTGAAAGTCCGCCGGCATTACCTTGGCCCAACTGACGCTGACGTCGTGGGGCAAGTTGATATTGGCGCCCATCACCCATGCCTTCATCGAGCGCTCGGCCTGAGTGTCAAAGTGCACCACTTGCCCGCAAGCGTGCACGCCGGCATCGGTCCGCCCGGCGCACATCAGCGACACCGGTGAGTCGGCGACTTTCGACAGGGCCTTCTCCAGGGTTTCCTGCACCGTCGGCACACCGGAGGCCTGGCGTTGCCAGCCACGATAGCGCGAGCCTTTGTATTCCACGCCCAGGGCGATTCTGAAAAAGCCTGCGGCCGCCATTTCGGCGGCCGCGTTATCTATATTTGCCAAGAACTGAGAGCCTGATGAGTTGCGCAAAGGCGGCCATTATAAGGCCGTGCGCCTGGGACGCCATGGGTTTGGTGCCTGGATGGCAAAACGGCAGCCCGAAGGCTGCCGTTGTATTTACCGCGCGTATCAAGCCAGCCGGCTGAGCATTTCCTTGGCCTCGCCCTTCTGACCGTCATCGCCTTCCTTGAGCACCTCGCCAAGAATGTCCCGCGCACCGTCGGCATCGCCCATGTCGATGTAGGCCTGCGCCAGGTCGAGCTTGGTGGCCACTTCGTCGGTACCGGAGAGGAAGTCGAATTCCGGCTCATCGCCACCCAACGCCACGTCGTCGGCGGTGAAGGACGGTTCGATTGGCGGATGTTCCAGGCTTCGCGACAGGCGATCCAGCTCGGCGTTGACATCATCAAGCTCCGACGCAAACGCGTCCGGCTTGGCCGCTGCGGGCGCCTCGGGCTCGTCGGCCAGGGACAGGTCGAAATCCTCCGGCAGGTCGAGGTCGTCCAGGTCGGCCGGCGTCAGTGTCGGCGGCTCTACCGGCGGCAGGTCCTTCATCTGGTCTTCAAGGCCGGAGAGGAAGTCGTCGTCGGACTGGGCCGACGAGGGTGGATCGAGTTGCAGGTCCAGGTCGAAATCCGAGAGGTCTTCCGCGCTGGCCTTGGCCTCGGTCTGCTGTTGCAGCACCGATTCAAAGCTCAGGTCGTCGTCCGACGTCGGGCGGACCACAGCTGGCGAAGCAGCCTCCAGATCGTCCAGGCTGAGGTCGAAGTCAGTGTCAAACGCGTCCGGCGCAGGCTCAGGTGCAGGCGGTGCCGGGTCGTCCTTGAGCAGGTCCTTGACGTATTGGGCGTCGAGAGCGGCAGCGGCAACGGCAGCGCTGACGCCTGCTGCGAACACGGCCATGGCCGGGAAGCGGCTTTTCAGTTGTTCGACCTGGGCATGGTTGTCGCCATTGGCGACCAGTTGGCGCTCCTGGGTGACAAACCCGTCCTTGTTGCCCTGCAAGCCGTGGACTTCCATCAGCTTGAGACGCAGGTCACTGCGGGCGGGCTCTTGCTTGATTGCATCTTCCAGCACTTCCGCAGCCTGGTTCAGGTGGCCACGGTCGATATGCGACTGGGCTTGCGCCAGGGCGTCGGTCGGACGCTGCACAGCAACAGGTGCGACCACCGGCGCAATCACCGGGGCAACCACCGCCGCCGAGGCTGGAGCTGGAGCTGGAGCTGGAGCTGGAGCCAGCTTGACGTTCGGCGGCGGTACATCAAGGCCTTCGAAACTGTCAGATGGCAGATCGTGATCAATGTTCGGCGCAAATTCCGGCTCTTCAGCCAGGGCCCGCGCCATGCGCAGGTGCTTTTCTTCTTCAAGGCGCGCATTGCGATGACGGGCCCACAGCAGCAGAAGCAACAGCACCAGCAAACCCGCTGCGCCGCCGATCACCCCCAGCACGATCGGGTTGGTCAGCAGGTCGTTGAATTTACCTTCAGTGCTGGCAGGCGCCGCATCCGGCTTGACCGGGGTCTCGACCGGCGCAGCCGCAGGGGTTGCTGCCGGAGCTGCCGTTGCCGGCGCCGCCGGTTGTGCAGCCAGCTCGGCCGGCATCGCCGCCGTTGCAGCAGGCTGCGCCGCAGCGCCACCCGGGGTCTGCAACTTGGCCAGCTGGTTGTTCTTGAGCTCGATCAGCCGCTGCAGCTTGTCCAGCTGACTTTGCAGGTCAGCCATGCGGCTTTTCAGTTCTTCGTTCTCGCGACGGGTCGAATCCAGGCTTTCCTGGGTCACCGCCAGCTTGTTGTTCAAGGCCCGGCTGTCGCCCGCCGCGCCCTTCCCGCCCTTCCTGGCCGCTTCGGCCGAGACCAGGCTCAAATTGTCCTTGGTATTGGTCTGCGACGGTGCATTACCCGCCTGGGTACGCTTGGTCGCATCCAGCTGCGCCTTGCCGGCGAGCTGATTGCCGCCACGGCGGCCCTCGCGCCACGCCGCGTTTTGCGCCGTCACTTCAGCAATCGCCTCGGGCTGCGGCAGGCTGGTGCTTTGCCCCGAATCCGGCAGGCGCAGGACCTGGCCGGTTTTCATGCGGTTGATGTTGCCGTCGATAAAGGCGTCAGGGTTCAGCGCCTGAATGGCCAGCATGGTCTGCTGCACCGAGGCGCCATTGCGGTTTTTCGCGGCGATTTCCCACAAGGTGTCACGGGAAGTCGTGGTGTGTTCCTTGGCCTTGGTGACTGCCGGAGCCGTCGTCGCGGGCGCACTCAAGCGTGGCGCGGGTGCAGGTGCACCAGCGGCCGGGGTCGACTGGTCGAACTTGGCCGGGTCCAGCAACACGCTGTAGTCGCGCATCAGGCGACCGTTGGGCCATTGCACCTGCAGCAGGAAACGCACGTAGGAATCCGGCAGCGGCTTGCTGGAGGTGACACGCACCACACTGCGGCCGTTGGGATTGACCACCGGGGTAAAGGTCAGGTCGTTCAGGAACGCCTGGCGATCGACGCCCGCATCCACAAAGGCCTGGGCCGACGCGAGGCTGGGGGTGATCTCGGAGGCGGTCAGGCCACCGACATCGAGCAACTCGATTTCCACCGACAGCGGCTGGTTCAGCTTCGACTTGAGGGTCATCTCCCCAAGCTGCAGTGCTTGCGCCATACCGGAGGACAGCGCCGAGGCGGCCGCTATTGCTAACACCAGTTTGCGAACTTGAACCATAGCCTCATCCTTTTTG
Source organism: Pseudomonas sp. NPDC087814 (assembly GCF_044742865.1). Taxonomy (NCBI): domain Bacteria; kingdom Pseudomonadati; phylum Pseudomonadota; class Gammaproteobacteria; order Pseudomonadales; family Pseudomonadaceae; genus Pseudomonas; species Pseudomonas sp. NPDC087814. The sequence continues at coordinate 51,439 of NZ_JBIUVK010000005.1, forward strand.
AACACTCCCCGGCCGGCGAGAAGGTGGGTAACCGCTGCCATTAGGCATGGCGAGCCGATAGGTCACCGACGCGCAATTTTTCCAGCTTGGGGCCAAGCATAGCGCTTGGCTAGAATCAATCTACAAATTGCCGCCAAGTATCTTTTACACAAGGCCTTTTATCAACAACTGCGCCAGCTGTACGGCGTTCAGTGCCGCCCCTTTGCGTACGTTATCTGACGCCAGCCACATATTTAGTTCCGCGGGGTCATCAACACCGGCACGAACCCGGCCCACGTAGACCACGTCCTGACCGACCGCATCGCCCACAGCCGTGGGGTAATCGCCCTCTTCCACCAACTCGACACCCGGTGCCGAGTCCAGGGCACGGTTGACGGCAGCGAGATCCACCGCTGCCCCCAATTGCAGTGACACAGTCAGGCTATCGCCAAAAAACACCGGGGCTTGAACGCAAGTGACGGAAATCTTTAGCAAAGGCATTTCCAGCACGGCGCGCAATTCGTGCACCAGGCGTTTTTCCAGGGCGGTGTGGCCTTGCGCGTCAGGCTTGCCGACCTGGGCCAGCAGGTTAAAGGCCATTTGCCGGTCGAAGAACTTCGGCTCCAGCGGGCGCACATTCAGCAACTCGGCGGTCTGCCGGGCGAGTTCGCTGACAGCCTCACGGCCCTGGGCGGAAACGGCGAGGTTGGCGGTGACGTTGACGCGCTGAATGTCCAGCAAGCCGCGCAGTGGCGCCAGCACCACGGCCAGGGCAGTCGCCGACGGGCTTGGGCTGCTGACCTGATAAGGTTTTTTCAGGCCATCGAGGATCTGCGCGTTGGCTTCCGGCACTACCTGCGGCGCCTGATCGGCCGGCAAGGCGCCGGACAAGTCGATCAGGGTGCAGCCCGCAGCGGTGGCGCGCGGGGCAAAACTCAAGGTGACCGCAGGGCCGGCGGCGAAGAACACCAGTTGGACTTTGCTGAAATCGAATTCATCGACTTCCCGCACCCGCACGTTCTTGCCACGAAACGGCACCGAATGCCCGGCCGACTCGCTGCTGGCCAACAGGTGCAGGCTGCCTACCGGGAAGTCCTGCTCTTCGAGGATCTGCACCAGGGTTTCGCCAACGGTGCCGGTGGCGCCGATCACGGCAATATCAAAGGTCTGGGTCATGGGGGCTGCCTCGGGCATTGCGGGGGGAGCGGCACTTTACCGGGTGGCTGGGGGTGAGGCAATTAACCTGGGGGTCGTGGTGTGGCTGATGGCCTCTTCGCGAGCAAGCCCGCTCCCACATTCGAGCGAGTTTCTTCAGTTGAAATGCGATCAAATGTGGGAGCGGGCTTGCTCGCGAAGAGGCCCGAGCGCGCAATAAAAAACCCGCGCCTGTCACCAGAACGCGGGTTTCTTATTACCAGCAGCGATTACCGCTCCAGCAAGATCCGCAGCATGCGACGCAACGGCTCAGCCGCGCCCCACAGCAGTTGGTCGCCGACGGTGAACGCGCCCAGGTACTGCGTCCCCATGTTCAGCTTGCGCAGGCGGCCAACCGGCACATTCAGGGTACCGGTCACCTTGTTCGGGCTAAGTTCCTGGATGCTGATATCACGGTTGTTCGGCACCAGCTTGACCCAAGGGTTGTGCTGGCTGATCAGCCCTTCGATATCGGCGATCGGCACGTCTTTGTTCAGCTTGATGGTCAACGCCTGGCTGTGGCAACGCATGGCGCCGATGCGCACGCAGATACCGTCCACCGGGATCGGGCTCTTGAAGCGACCGAGGATCTTGTTGGTCTCGGCCTGGGCCTTCCACTCTTCACGGCTCTGGCCGTTAGGCAGTTCCTTGTCGATCCACGGGATCAGGCTGCCGGCCAATGGCACACCGAAGTTTTCGGTCGGGTAGGCCTCGCTGCGCATGGCCTCGGCCACACGGCGGTCGATGTCGAGGATCGCGCTGGCCGGGTCAGCCAGTTGATCGGCGACAGCGGCGTGGGTCGCGCCCATCTGCTTGATCAGTTCACGCATGTTCTGCGCGCCGGCACCGGAGGCCGCCTGATAGGTCATGGCGCTCATCCACTCCACCAGGCCGGCTTCGAACAAGCCGCCCAGGCCCATCAGCATCAGGCTGACGGTGCAGTTGCCGCCGATGTAGTTCCTGGTGCCCGCGTCCAGTTGCTGGTCGATCACCTTGCGGTTGACCGGGTCCAGCACGATCACCGCGTCATCCTGCATGCGCAGGCTGGAAGCGGCGTCGATCCAGTAACCCTGCCAGCCGGCTTCGCGCAGCTTGGGGAAGACTTCGCTGGTGTAGTCGCCACCCTGGCAGGTCAGAATGACGTCGAGGGTCTTCAGTTCTTCAATGTTGTAGGCGTCCTTGAGCGGAGCAATGTCCTTGCCCACGGACGGCCCTTGACCACCTACATTGGAGGTGGTGAAAAACACCGGCTCAATAAGATCGAAATCCTGCTCTTCCAGCATCCGCTGCATGAGCACGGAACCGACCATACCGCGCCAACCGATCAGACCTACACGTTTCATCGCAACTACACCTTGTTCAAAAGTGGGCCGCCTTGCAGCAACATCTGCAAGCGGGCCCGAGAGATTACAGATTCCGCAGCGCGGCGACTACTGCGTCGCCCATTTCTTGCGTACCGACCTTGGTGCAACCCTGGGACCAGATGTCGCCAGTGCGCAGGCCCTGGTCGAGCACCAGGCTCACGGCCTGCTCGATGGCATCCGCGGCGTCGGTCAGGTTGAAGCTGTAACGCAGCATCATCGACACCGACAAAATGGTCGCCAACGGGTTGGCAATGCCCTGCCCGGCGATGTCCGGCGCCGAACCGTGGCACGGCTCGTACATGCCCTTGTTGTTGGCATCCAGGGACGCCGACGGCAGCATGCCGATGGAACCGGTAAGCATCGAGGCCTGGTCGGACAGGATGTCGCCGAACAGGTTGTCGGTGACGATCACGTCGAACTGCTTCGGTGCACGCACCAGCTGCATGGCGGCGTTGTCGACGTACATGTGGCTCAGCTCGACGTCCGGGTAGTCCTTGGCGACTTCCTCGACGATTTCACGCCACAGCTGGCTGGACGCCAATACGTTGGCCTTGTCCACCGAGCAGACCTTCTTGCCACGCACACGGGCCATGTCGAAACCGACACGGGCGATACGGCGGATTTCACTCTCGCTGTACGGCAGGGTGTCGTAGGCCTGACGCTCGCCATTCTCCAACTCGCGCACGCCCCGTGGCGAGCCGAAGTAGATACCGCCGGTCAGTTCGCGGACGATCAGGATGTCCAGGCCCGCGACGATTTCCGGCTTGAGGCTGGAAGCGTCCGCCAGTTGCGGGTAAAGGATCGCCGGGCGCAGGTTGCCGAACAGGCCCAGTTGCGCACGGATTTTCAGCAGGCCGCGCTCAGGGCGGATGTCACGCTCGATCTTGTCCCACTTCGGGCCACCCACGGCGCCCAGCAGCACGGCGTCGGCTGCGCGGGCACGCTCCAGGGTTTCGTCGGCCAGAGGCACGCCGTGCTTGTCGATGGCCGCGCCGCCGATCACGTCGTGGCTCAGTTCGAAGCCCAGGCTGTACTTGGCGTTAGCCACTTCCAGCACCTTGACCGCTTCGGCCATGATTTCCGGACCAATGCCGTCGCCAGGGAGAATCAGAATCTGCTTGCTCATGCGTTCCTCATTTCATCAAGCGACCCGCCCGTGGGCAGGTCGGGAAAAATTAATCAGCGTTCGGCCCACACCACCAGCACGTCGGTGCTGAAGGTGCCGTCGGCTTGAATCTCGAAATAATCGCGCACTTCCTGGCCCATTGCCTTTTGCAGCTCCAGGATCGCGGCACGCAATACCTCTGGGGTGCGCATGCGCTCGACCCACGAGGTGTATTCCAGGCGCAGGCGCTGGCGGCTGCTGTTGCGCACATGCAAACCGGCTTCGCTGAGCTGGCGCATCCACTCGCCGGCGGAATAGTCACGCACGTGGCTGGTGTCGCGCAGCACTTCGACGGTTTGCAGGTAAGTGTCCAACAGCGGGCTGCCCGGTGACAAGACGTCCACAAACGCGGCCACGCCACCCGGCTTGAGCACCCGGCGCACTTCACGCAGGGCCAGGCCCAGGTCGCTCCAATGGTGCGCCGAGTAGCGGCTGAACACGAAGTCGAATTCGCCATCGGCAAACGGCAGGCGCTCGGCGGCGCCGTGCACAGTGCGGATGTTGTCCAGGCCACGGTCCACGGCAGCGGCGGCGACCACGTCAAGCATCTGTTGGGATAGGTCGTACGCCACCACTTCCTTGACCAACGGTGCAACGTTGAAACTCACATGACCGGCGCCGCAACCCAGGTCCAGCAGTCGTGCAGCGCCCTGCCCGGCCAGTTCGGCCTGGAGCAGCGCGAATTCGGTGCCTTGAGCATGTACTGCGCTGCTCAGGTAGGCCGAGGCCTGTTCGCCGAATTGTTTTTGCACGACTTGGGTGTGGGCAGTGCTGGTCATGATGATGTCCCTGGTTTTTGTGTTGCTGTTGCTGGCCCTTTCGCGAGCAAGCCCGCTCCCACATTCGACCGAGTTCCTTCAGTTGAAATGCAATCAAATGTGGGAGCGGGCTTGCTCGCGAAGGGGCCAGTCCGGTCTACATGGAATCAAGCGTCGCGAAACAACCAAGGCTGGCTGGCCCGGTGTTTGGTTTCAAACGCTGCAATCGCATCGCCGTCCTGCAAGGTCAGGCCGATGTCGTCCAGGCCATTGATCAGGCAGTGCTTGCGGAAGGCGTCCACTTCAAAGTGATACACCTTGCCGTCCGGACGGGTCACGGTCTGCGCCGCCAGGTCGATGGTCAACTGGTAGCCCACATCGGCCTCCACCTGCTGGAACAACTCATCCACTTCGGCATCGCTCAAGATGATCGGCAGCAAGCCGTTCTTGAAGCTGTTGTTGAAGAAGATGTCGGCGTAGCTCGGCGCGATGATGCTGCGAAAGCCATATTCTTCCAGGGCCCACGGCGCGTGCTCACGGCTGGAGCCGCAACCGAAGTTTTCCCGGGCGAGCAACACGCTGGCACCCTGGTAACGCTCGGCGTTGAGCACAAAGTCCTTGTTCAGCGGGCGCTTGGAGTTGTCCTGGTAGGCGTAGCCCACGTCCAGGTAGCGCCACTCGTCGAACAGGTTCGGGCCAAAACCGGTGCGCTTGATCGATTTCAAGAACTGCTTGGGAATGATCTGGTCGGTGTCCACGTTGGCACGGTCCAACGGCGCGACTAAACCGGTGTGTTGAGTAAAAGCTTTCATCGGGTATTCCTCAGATCAATTCGCGAACGTCGATGAAACGACCGTTGACGGCAGCCGCAGCAGCCATGGCCGGGCTGACGAGGTGGGTACGGCCACCGGCGCCCTGACGCCCTTCGAAGTTACGGTTGGAGGTGGACGCGCAATGCTCGCCCGACTCCAAACGGTCCGGGTTCATCGCCAGGCACATCGAGCAACCCGGCTCACGCCATTCAAAACCGGCTTCGAGGAAAATCTTGTCGAGGCCTTCGGCTTCAGCCTGGGCCTTGACCAGGCCCGAACCTGGCACCACGATCGCCTGCTTGATGGTCGAGGCGACTTTGCGGCCCTTGGCGATCACCGCCGCAGCGCGCAAATCCTCGATCCGCGAGTTGGTGCAGGAGCCAATGAACACGCGATCCAGCTGGATGTCGGTAATCGCCTGGTTGGCTTTCAAGCCCATGTACTTCAAGGCGCGCTCAATGGAACCACGCTTGACCAGGTCGGTTTCCTTGGCCGGGTCCGGCACGTTCTGGTCAACGGCCAACACCATTTCCGGCGAAGTGCCCCAGCTGACTTGCGGCTTGATCTGGGCGGCATCGAGAGTAACCACGGTGTCGAACACCGCATCGGCGTCGGAAACCAGGTCTTTCCAGGCTTCGACAGCGGCGTCCCAATCAGCACCGGCAGGTGCGAACGGGCGACCCTTGACGTAGGCAATGGTCTTTTCGTCCGCCGCCACCATGCCCACGCGGGCACCGGCTTCGATGGACATGTTGCAGATAGTCATGCGGCCTTCGATGGACAGGTCGCGAATCGCGCTGCCGGCGAATTCGATGGCGTGGCCGTTACCGCCGGCGGTGCCGATCTTGCCGATCACGGCGAGGACGATGTCCTTGGCAGTGACGCCGAAAGGCAATTCACCTTCCACCGACACCAACATGTTCTTCATTTTCTTGGCGACGAGGCACTGGGTGGCGAATACATGTTCCACCTCGGAGGTACCAATACCGTGGGCCAGGGCGCCAAACGCCCCGTGGGTAGAGGTGTGGGAGTCGCCGCAGACCACGGTCATGCCGGGCAAGGTAGCGCCCTGCTCCGGGCCGATCACGTGAACGATGCCCTGGCGCACGTCATTCATCTTGAATTCGGTGATGCCATATTCGTCGCAGTAATCATCGAGGGTCTGCACCTGGAGGCGCGACACGGTGTCGACGATGGCGTCGATCCCGCCTTTACGCTCCGGGGTGGTCGGCACGTTGTGGTCCGGGGTGGCGATGATCGAGTCGACGCGCCAAGGCTTGCGCCCGGCCAGTCGCAGGCCTTCGAACGCTTGGGGCGAGGTCACTTCATGGATGATGTGACGGTCGATGTAGATCAGCGACGACCCATCATCGCGCCGTTTCACTTCATGGGAATCCCAAAGCTTGTCGTAAAGCGTTTTGCCGGCCATCACGCGGTCCTCATCAGGTGTTTCTATGCCCCGGGCCTTGAACGATTCAATAACCCTTTGGCTTGTGAGGCTGATGGTATGGCGCTACATTAAATAACTCAAATTCATATTTTTTATGCTTTGGATTACCAACTGGAATAGCACAATGGACCTGGCCAACCTCAATGCCTTTATCGCCATCGCCGAGACCGGCAGCTTCTCCGGTGCCGGTGAACGCCTGCACCTGACCCAACCGGCCATCAGCAAGCGCATCGCCGGCCTGGAGCAACAATTAAAGGTGCGCCTGTTCGACCGGCTGGGGCGTGAAGTCGGCCTCACCGAAGCCGGACGGGCGCTGCTGCCCCGGGCGTATCAGATTCTCAATGTACTGGACGACACCCGCCGCGCCCTGACCAACCTGACCGGCGAGGTCAGCGGTCGTCTCACCCTGGCCACCAGCCATCACATCGGCCTGCATCGCCTGCCGCCCGTACTGCGAACGTTTACCCGGGAATACCCGAACGTCGCCCTGGATATTCAGTTTCTCGATTCGGAAGTGGCCTACGAAGAAATCCTCCATGGCCGCGCCGAAGTGGCCGTAATCACCCTGGCGCCGGAGCCCCACACGCTGGTGCGGGCCACCCCGGTGTGGGACGACCCGCTGGATTTCGTGGTGGCGCCGGAACACAGCCTGATCAGCAACGGCAGCGTCAGCCTGGCGGACATCGCCCGACACCCGGCGGTGTTTCCCGGCGGCAACACCTTTACCCACCATATCGTGCAGCGGCTGTTCGAGGCCCAGGGCCTGACGCCAAACATCGCCATGAGCACCAACTACCTGGAAACCATCAAGATGATGGTCTCCATTGGCCTTGCCTGGAGCGTATTGCCGCGCACCATGCTCGATGACCAGGTGGCACGCATCGCTTTGCCGGGCATACAGCTCAGTCGCCAGCTAGGCTATATCGTGCACACCGAAAGGACGCTGTCGAACGCTGCGCGGGCTTTCATGAGCCTATTGGATGCACAGGTCGATCTGCCAGGGAATCAGGCTTGAATCGCCGTGGCCCGTAGACCGTGGAACCCGCGCCGAACGCCCATCGAGCCAAGGCCCTTTGATAATGCGCAACCCCGTCGATACCGTGCCACCCCTGCCCCGCATCTACGCCCTGGACCCACAGGAGGCGGAGCAAAGCTGGGACAGCGCGCCGCAACTGCTGGCGGCGCTCAACGCTGCCCGGCTGGGCGCCTGGAGCTGGGAAATCGATACCGGCCGGATCAGCTGGTCCCGAGGCACTCAGGCCCTGTTCGGCTTCGACCCGCGCCAGCCGCTGCCTGAAGACCTGGAGTACCTGGACCTGCTGGCCCCCGAGGACCGCGCCAAGGTGGTCCGGGCCTTTCATGCGGTGCTGGCCGGCGAACCCGCTGTCCAGGCCATGCACCACCGTATCCAATGGCCCGATGGCAGCCTGCACTGGCTGGAAATCAACGGCAGCCTGCTACCGGACAAGGCCGGGCGTCGTCGAATGATCGGGGTGATCCGCGAAATCACCCACCAGCGCGAGCGCGAACACGCCCTCAGCCATTCGGAAAAGCGCTTCGCCACCCTGTTCCATTTGTGCCCGCTGATGGTCCTGCTGACCCGCCAGGCGGACGGCCTGATCAGCGAAGCCAACCAGTATTTCGAGAGCCTGTTCGGCTGGCCGTTGGCCGATGCCATTGGCCGCAGCACATTGGAGCTGGGCCTCTGGGTACACCCGGAACAACGCGCGCATCTGGTCAAGGCCACCCAGCGCAAAGGCGCCCCCATCACCATGGAAGTGCAGTTTCGCGCCAGCAACGGGCAGGTCCACGATGGCACCCTCAGCGCCCAGAAAGTCGAGCTGGACGGCGAGGACTACCTGATCAGCACCTTCCTCGACACCACCGAGCGCAAGAATGCCGAGCAGGCCCTCAAGGACAGCCAGGAACGCCTGGACCTTGCCCTGGACTCGGCGCAACTGGGCACCTGGGACTGGCACATCCCCAGCGGCATGCTCTATGGCTCGGCCCGCGCCGCCCAACTGCACGGGCTGGAACCCCAACCGTTCCACGAATCCTTCGAGGCCTTCTTTGAAGGCATGCCCCAGGAAGAGCGCGAGAGCATGCGCAACGCCTACCGCACCCTGCGCGAAGGCCCGGCGGGCAACTACCAACTGACCTACCGCGTGCAACTGGAAGACGGCAGTTCGCGCTACCTGGAAAGCCGCGCCCGCCTGTATCGCGATGACACGGGCGTACCGTTGCGAATGGCCGGGACCCTGCTCGACATCACCGACCAGGTTGAACGGGAGCAGCGCCTGATCGCATCCGAAGAAAAATTCGCCAGCCTGTTCCTCGCCAGCCCCGACCCAATCTGCGTGACGCGCCTGGAGACCGGCCAGTTTATCGAGATCAACCCGGCCTTCACCCAGACCTTCGGCTGGACCGCCGCCGAGGTGCTCAACAACAACGCCGAGCAGATCGGCTTGTGGGAGGAGTCCAGCCAACGCCTGCAGCGCATCGAGCAGGTGATCCGCGAACAATCCCTGAGCAACGTGGCAATCACCGTTCATCACAAGAACGGCCAGACCCTGAACTGTGTGATATCCAGCCGCCTGATCCAGGTCAGCGACCAACCCTGCATCGTCACCACCCTGCGGGACATCACCCAACAACAACGCTCGGAAGCGGCGCTCAAGGCCAGCGAAGAGAAGTTCGCCAAGGCCTTTCATTCCAGCCCCGATGCGGTGTCGATCACCGAGCGCGATACCGGGCGCTACGTGGAGGTCAATGACGGTTTCTGCCGCCTCACCGGCTACCGCGCCGAAGAAGCGATCGGCCTGACGCTCTACCAGATCGGCATCTGGGCCGATGAAAACCAGCGCGCGGCGTTATTGGCCGAGTTGCAGATCAAGGGCCGCATTCATCACCTGGAAATGCTCTGGCACAACAAGCGCGGCGAAGTGCTGGCGGTTGAAGTGTCGGTGGAGCCCATCACCCTCAATGAAACCCCCTGCCTGTTGCTGACCGCCCGGGACGTCAGCCTGCTGAAAAACGCCCAGGCGCAGATTCGCCACCTGGCCTATCACGACCCCCTGACCAACCTGCCCAACCGCGCCCTGCTGATGGACCGCCTGAGCCAGCAGATCGCCCTGCTCAAGCGCCACAACCTGCGGGGCGCCCTGCTGTTTCTTGACCTGGACCATTTCAAGCACATCAACGATTCCCTCGGCCACCCGGTCGGCGACACGGTGCTGAAGATCGTCACTGCACGCCTTGAAGCCAGTGTGCGCATGGAAGACACCGTGGCACGCCTGGGCGGCGATGAGTTTGTGGTGCTGCTCAGCGGCCTGGAAGGCACGCGCCCGCAAGTCAGCACTCAAGTCCAGGAGCTGGCCGATACCCTGCGCGAACTGTTATCCGAACCGATGTTCCTGGATGGCCACCGCCTGCAAGTCACCCCGAGCATTGGCGTGGCGCTGATCCCCGATCACGGCTCAACCCCGGCCGATTTGCTCAAGCGCGCCGACATCGCCCTGTACCGGGCCAAGGATTCAGGGCGCAACACCATCCAGATGTTCCACAACAGCATGCAGAAAACCGCCAGCGAGCGGCTGCGCATGGAAACCGACCTGCGCCTGGCCCTGTCCCGCGGTGAGTTCAGCGTGCATTACCAACCCCAGGTGGATGCGCGCGGCAACACCATCGTCGGCGCCGAGGCCCTGGTGCGCTGGCAACATCCGCAGTTGGGCGCACAGTCCCCGACGGAATTCATCAAGGTCCTGGAAGACAGCGGCCTGATCCTTGAAGTGGGCACCTGGATCCTCGACGAAGCCTGCAGCACCTTCGCGCAGTTGATTGCCGAAGGGCTGGTAGATCCACTGAACTTCAGCCTGTGCGTCAACATCAGCCCGCGGCAGTTTCGCCAGAATGATTTTGTCGAACGGGTAGAACGCAGCCTGCGCACCCACCACCTGCCTTATACCCTGCTGAAGCTGGAGATCACCGAAGGCATCGTGATCCAGAATCTGGACGACACCATCAGCAAAATGCGCCGCCTGAAAAAGCTCGGCGTGAGTTTTGCGATGGATGATTTCGGCACCGGCTATTCGTCGCTGACCTACCTCAAGCGCCTGCCGGTGGATGCGCTGAAGATCGACCAGTCGTTTGTGCGCGACGCCACCCATGACCCCAACGATGCGGAGATCATCCGTGCCATTGTGGCCATGGCGCGCAGCTTGAACCTGGACGTCATTGCCGAAGGTGTGGAAACCCCTGAGCAACTGGCGTTTTTGCAGGGGCTTGGGTGTCATTTGTATCAGGGGTATCTGCACAGTCGGCCCTTGCCGGTGGAAGGGTTCAGGCAGGTACTGAAGCGAATGCCCCAGGCCACTTCATCGGAATAAGTTGCACCGGATTTTCCTGATGGGCAGCTGCTTTTTGAGCCTGTAGGTTCAAGTGCTTTCCATTTTCGGACGCACCGACCATGCAGGATGCAAAGCACTCCCCGGCGCCGCTAGGCGGCGCGACGCGTATGCCTGCGGTGCAACGGACGGTTACCGCATTGTTTGGCCGTCTCCCCTACCGTCACCCATTGATGGTAGGCCTCGTTGAGGTGACGTGCATGGCCGTTGTCCGCCAGGGACAACATGCCGAACAACTGGTCGCGATCATTGATTCCCCAACTGCTTTCGAGATCAATAGGGGAAGGACCCGCATAGAAAGCCGGCTCGAGATAACCGGCGCCAGGGTTGATGGACACCATGGGAGCAGACAGGGCATACAGCCAATGCTATTGAATTTCATCCATGAGCAGGAGGTTCCAGAGTCGATGAGAGTAGCCGAGGCCAACTACCTATGCGGACACAGATTGCAAGGCATATGCAGCCGGCTACCATCGGACTTGTCTTTTCTGCGCGCAGAAAAAAGACCACGAGATCTCGTGGCCTGTGTTTCTCAAACTCTGCACCTTTAAACCTAAACCAGCGTTAGCGCCGTGCCCTCTTCATCCATCCAGCTTGATGATTTCAGTGGGTGTTTATACCCGTAATCATCAAAAGCCCCGTCAACGACGACAACAGAATGCATGAAGTTCGCCAACGTGCCGGTTGCACCATCTGCCAGCGCCTGGACGCTGCTGCTTCGGGTAAAGGCGAACAAACCCAGACGCCGCAGTGCATCACCAGGGGTCTCGCCATCATTGAGCGTGCTCATCGCCGCTTCAAAGCTCTCGCCGGCACGAAACTCGTGGTTCTCCATTTGCGCCCGCTTGGCGCTGACGGCGTACAGGAAATTCGCATCCTTGAGCAGGCCGGCGTCGGTGCCTTTGAAATTCGAGTGTTCGCGGGCTGTTTTCAGTTCTGCATGGGTCAAGCTGACCTTGCTGGAATCGCGCATCGTCACGGTGTAACCGTCGCGGGTCTCGGTGATGTTTTTATAGATGCCCCGGGGACTTTGCCCATACTTCATCATCGCCGCCTTGATCGCCGATACCGTGACACAGTTCCCCTCGACACCTTGATAGAATCCACTCCAGATATCCCCAGGCTTGACCCCGACCGGTACATTGGAAATAGGCGGGGGCCGCGAGCTTGAACCAACGGGCACTCCGTCCGGTACCTCCTCGGCGAGCATGTAGCCATAAGATTTGACGATAGATGGCTTGTCACCATTGCTGTGCTGCAGGCCATCCAGTACCAAGGCACTCGAATAGCCAAAAGTACTGACCACCCCCACCGCGCCCTGCTCCTGCATCTTGGCGGGTGGCACGATGCGCAAGAAGCCAGTCATGCCCAAGCCCTTCAACACGCGGTATTCCGTATCGCCTTTGAGCGTGTTCGATAAAACCTTTTCAAACGATGCCCCAGGGTCCTGGTCACCGCGGGTCATCTGCTTGCGCTTCGTGTACGCCGCCAGCATGAAGTTGGCCTGCTTCACCGCGTCGGGGTTGTTCCCAGCGAAACGCGAGGCCGTGGTCGCTTGCTGCAACTCTTGCCGGGAAAAATGCAGTTCGAAACCGTCCTTCATCGTGATGTCATAACCGTCTCCCGCCGGGGTGACTTTCTCGAACATATCCGTGGCGTCTGGACCAAACCTCATCATCATCATTTTTATGACGCAGGCATGGCTGCTGCCATCAACAACCTCACCGAATCCTCGCTCGGCCGCGTTAAATCCGCTGAGAATGTCAACGGGCTTGCGGCCACGCCGGGTGGACGGCGTATCGACGTGGGGAACATCGACCGGAGCAACCGGCACATCTCGCTTGACCGGCTTAGCCGTTTGCCCCTCCTTGTCCAGCACGTAGACGTAGGGACGGTCGGGGCGATATTGACGGTCAAACCGATGCGCCACCCCATCCCGAATCAACGCGGCACCGAAGTTATGCGCCTCCATGACGCCGACGGAGTTCCTGCCGACGAGTTGCTCCGAAGGGATCTGCTGCATAAAACGGCCCATGCCCATGCCCTTGAGCAGGTTCGATGCAGTCTCACCCTGTAAGGACGTGGTCAAGGCCGCGTTAAAGCTGCTGCTGATACGGCTGTCGGAACTGGACAATTGTTTGCGCTTGATGAAGACAGCCAATGCGAAATTCGCGTTTTCCACTGTATTGGCATCAGCACCGACAAATCTCGACGCTGAGGCAGTGCCATGCACTTCATGATCGGAAACATGCAACTTATAACCGTCTTTCAGCGTAACGTCATACCCCGAGCCAACGCGCTTTACTTCATCAAATAGATCAGCGCGCGCAGGACCGAAGGTCGATATCATCATCTGGATAACAGCAGAATGGCTGCTCGTATCAAAATGCTCACCGAACTGTCGCTCGGTAGAATTCAAAGTACTTACACTGTCGACGGATTTATTTTCACCCCCGTATACACGCGCAGGATGATGGACCGCCGTACTCATTGCATAACCCGTATTCATCGTAATCATGGAGCACTCCTTTAAAGGGCGAACACACAATAGCCCGTGGTAAACGCTGCCACCTGCACGTTGCGCTCAGGCATAAAAAGAAAGTGCATGAACACGGCATACAGTATTTTCTGCACGCGATGAACTGCACTCAGTCAGATAATAAGTTCAACAAGATCTAGTTATAGATTTAACGTGTTGCGCAGCAACGATCATCTTCTTATTGTTTTATGGACGGCCCGTTAGCCAACCAATGCAATAGCCCGTCCAAACCGCGGTCTTCCCGCTTTAGTCCCATACATCTCCTCACACCCATCAACCACTGCTACAGAGTGCCTGCTCCTGTTGACCATACCGATCAATGATTTATCAGCAAACGCACTGACCGGAACTTCTTTCATATGCTGGCGCAAGCCCAGACGCTTGAAGCCTTCCCCGGGCCCCGTTTCGTCCTCACCGTCGTTGAGGCTGTTTATCGCGGATTGAAAGCTCCTGCCTGCAGTCCCGTCATTGTTTTCCAGCATCGCTCGCTTGGCGCTGACGGCAAATAGAAAGTGCCCATCCTTGAGCATGCCGGGATCGCGCATCGGGACAAACTTCGAGCCACGCCTGGCTTGGGCCAATTCATCCTTGCTCAAATCCAGCGCGTACCCGTCACGCATGACAATGTGATAGCCATCACCCTTGGCTTGAACAGACTTGAAGATATCGGTCGGGCTTTGACCGAACTTCGCCATCGCCGCCTTGATCGCCGAAATGGTCACGCAATTACCATCAGGGCCCTGGCGAAAACCGTTCCATATATTTGCAGGCTTGGCGCCGTTGCGCTTATCGGACAGATCAGGAAGCGGCTGCGGTGTTGGATCCGGCAGGGGTGCATCCGGCTTGGGCAGCACTGCCGGCGGGGGCGCAGGCGTTACCTTGGTCGCAACTGTATTCGCCAGTTCCTTGCCCGCCAGCAGGCCTTGCAACTGTGTAAAAAACTGGGTGAACAGTTCGAGGAGCTTTGCTAACAGCGGGGTGTCGCTGGCTGTGTTCCCAACGGTACTTTGATCGTTATTACCGAACGATGAGAGGACTTGGTTATTAACGAATACCGGCTGCACGGGAACCGATCGTCCTGGTGTGTTGCCGGTTTGCGAATGTTGATAATAGTTTCTGACCGCGCCCGCATTATTGATTTCTGAACAAGACATATAACCATCCTTCATCAAGGGCCCCCCGACGTTTTTTATCGGGAGCGCCTTGTTGAAAAAAACTGAGGAAGTGGCCGACTTACCTGCTTATCCGGCGGCCGGGATTAAACCGCCAGTCGTTGTCGAACGCTCGACGCCTGCCGCTGGTTTCGAACTCAAAGAAATCCTCAGACGGCCCTGGCGAAGTGATGTCCGGCTCCGGCTTATCCGGCTTCGGAGTATCTGGTTTAGGCGCATCCGGCTTCGGTGGGACCGGAGCGTCTGGCTTCGGCGGGACCGGTGCATCGGGCTTCGGCGGGACTGGCACGTCCGGCTTCGGCGGGACCGGTGCATCGGGCTTAGGCGGGACCGGCACGTCCGGCTTCGGCGGGACCGGTGCATCGGGCTTCGGCGGAACTGGCACGTCTGGCTTCGGCGGGACCGGTGCATCGGGCTTAGGCGGGACCGGCTTCGTTGCATCCGGGTGAGGACAATGGCAGTTCATCACTTGGACCGTGACGTTCACGTCGGAACTGCTCCGGCTGTTCGGCTGCACGTCCTTGCCCGATGCGGGGTCTGGCCTGCGGGGCTCTGGCAGAGGTTTAGGCGTTACCTTAACCTCGGAACTCGGGAACGCTGGATTGTTTGCTGGCTTGTCTTTCTGTACCGACACCTCAGGATTGGTCCCGGACTTGTCCTTGAGTGCAGTGTTCAATACCGGCGAGTTGGTCTCGGCTTTGTCCTTGGCTACAGTGTTCGGCACTTGCGAATCAGTCCCCGCCTTGTCCTTGGCCGCAGTGTCCGGCACATTCGATTTACTGTCCGCCTTATCCTTCACCGGAGTATCGCTACTCTTCTCGGGTTTAGGCAGCGGGCCAGCATCGGGTACCAACTTGGGCATCCCCCCCTGCCCGGACAGCATGTTCCGTATGGCCTTGAATGCATATTCAAACAACTCGAACAACTTCTCGAGTGCATCCTTGTTGAAGGTGACGGTTCCATCCGTCACCACGGCGGTATTGTTTTTCAATACTGTGCCGGGCGTATTCGCCCGGATTTCGCCGGCGCTCTTGTCGACAGACTTTGGCAGGTCTGCATTCTGCTGATTGAAGTCATTAGTCAAGCGAGGGAAATTATTGACCGACAAATTAGACATAAACAAATCCTTATTCAGTGATTGCCAAAACTCCTTCAGCGGTCTGCAAACAGACCGTCCAGGTTCTGGACTGGAAACAAACCCGAGTGCTGCACACTCCCTACTTTCGTGGGTGTTGCGAGCATCGGGTTCCGAAAATCGGCCTTCACATAAGGAAATCAAATGAAAATAGAGACTTTATCCTATGGACTTTCCGTAAAACATCATGCTTACCCGGTGGTCGCCGTGGGCAAAATGGATATATCAGGCAACAGTCAGACGTTAAGGCAAATTGATGAAATCACTCACCCACGCCAGTCATTCATATCTGTGTTATTGCGCGCGCCCCTCATACTCCAACTAACAAAACTTAAAAATATGCGCCGCTGACACCGCAAGACTCTGTAGCAAACAAGAAACTTGCTCACATATATAAAGCAATCAAAAAGCTCTAGTCACGTGCCCACAAACACTCGCTGTTAACGATCCGTGGCCTTATTTCAAGCAAAAAAAAGGGCGCCCACGGCACCCTTTCCTACTGAATTGAAACGCTTATATATATGTACTCAATTTTGCAGCGCAACCGAATCAGGCACCCCCAACAATCGTCCTACCTGCTCCAGGTCGGTTTCCCGCCGCATCAGCGTAAATAGTTCAACTGCTTCGGGATAGTTGCGGGTCAGCATCGCCAGCCATTGCTTCAAGCGTCCCGGCGCCTGGCGCTCGGTCAATTGCTCAACGGATTGCCGCCAGAATTCCTGGAGCATGGGTTGCATCTGCGCCCAAGTCATCTCGACCACCTCTTCCCCGGCCCGCGCGGCAGCAATCTGCCGGGCCAGGTCGGGACGGGACACCAGGCCGCGACCGAGCATGATGTCTTCGACACCACTGATTTCGCGACACCGCCGCCAGTCTTCAACGCTCCAGATATCACCGTTGGCGAACACTGGCACCTTGACCACCTCTTGCACACGCGGGATCCACTCCCAGTGCGCCGGAGGTTTGTAGCCATCAGCCTTGGTGCGGGCATGCACCACGATATGCGCTGCGCCGCCTTCGGCCAGGGCCGTGGCGCACACCAGGGCACCGTCGGGGCTGTCGAAGCCCAGGCGCATCTTGGCCGTGACGGGAATATGCGCCGGCACCGCACGCCGTACGTGTTCGACGATCTGGTTAAGCAGCTCCGGCTCCTTGAGCAGCACCGCACCGCCACGGGACTTGTTCACGGTCTTGGCCGGGCAACCGAAGTTGAGGTCAACCACCTGAGAGCCCAGCTCACACGCCAGGGCGGCGTTTTCCGCCAAACACACCGGGTCTGAACCGAGTAACTGCACACGCAGCGGCACGCCGGCAGCGGTCTTGGCACCGTGCAGCAACTCAGGGGCGAGTTTGTGGAAATAGGCAGGCGTCAGCAGGCGGTCGTTGACCCGGATGAACTCGGTCACGCACCAATCAATACCACCGACCCGGGTCAGCACGTCCCGCAGGATGTTGTCGACCAACCCCTCCATGGGCGCCAAAGCAATTTGCATGGAAAACACTCAACGAAAAACGTGGCGCAGTTTACTGGTTTCAGACGCTGGCAGGTAATTCGCCTTGCAGCGCAGGGCCATAACCCTCAAGAAATTCCGACGGCATGCGCTTGGGCTTGCCGCTGGACAGTTCGATGCAGACAAAGGTGGTTTGCGCTCGCAGCAAGGTAGCGCCATCACGCGGGCGTACCAGCTGGAAGCGTCGGGTCATTTTCAGGCGCTGGTCCCAGTCGACGATCCAGGTCGCCAACTGCAGCTCATCGCCCTCGTAACCGGCGGCGAGGTAATCGATCTCATGACGCACCACGGCCATCGCGCGATCCAGCCTGCGGTACTCGCTAAGGTCCAACCCCAGGCGCTGGGAATGGCGCCAGGCGCAGCGTTCGAGCCAGGACACGTAAACGGCGTTGTTGGCGTGCCCCAGACCGTCGATGTCTTCGGCACCGACCTGCAGATCAATGATAAACGGCGTTGCCAAATCCCAGCCCATGGGGTGCTCCCGGTCGATTAATGTCGGCGGCGAGCAGTGTAACCCATGGCTCAGGCGGTTTGGCGCTCCGGCACGTGGCGGCCGGCCAGCAGCGCCAGCACGCCCTCGATCACACGCGGATCCGCCAGCACTTTCTGGTGCCCGCCCTGCTCCAGGCGCAGCAGGCGGCTGTCGAACCAGGCGTCATGGATGACCTGGCAAGCCTTGACCGAGACGAAGGTATCGTCTTCGGCATGCACGATCAGGCCCGGGATATTCATTTGATAGTGGGCGACATCGAGGTGCTTGAGAGGCATGCCCATCGTCAGCTCGACCTCCTGGATAAACGCCGAACGCGCTCGCGCCGGCAAACCGACCATGCCGGCAAAGCCGCGCAGTACGTCGAGAAACCGCGAGGGTGCGGCGATGCTGACCAACGCCTTGGTGCGCAAGCCCAACTGCACCGCCAACATCGCGCTGGCCCCACCCATGGAGTGACCGACAACCGCATGCAGCGGTGGCAGTTCGGCAGCCGCTTCCAGCATGGCACGGGCAAACAGCAGCACATGGGCTTCGCGCCCCGGCGAACGCCCGTGGGCCGGGCCGTCCAGCGCAACCACCGAATAACCCGCGTCCACCAATGCGCTGATCAGGCTGGCGAATTGCGTCGGGCGCCCTTCCCAGCCGTGCATCAACAGCACCGCAGGGCCCTGGCCCCACTTCAGCGCCGACAGGCCGAAACGCAAAGTGATGCGCTCGGACTGCGCCAGCAGCGGCAGCTCCCAGTCACGTGGCGGCAAATCGCGAGGCGTCATGAACACCCGACGCATCTTGCTGGCCACCGTTTGCGGCGCCAGCCGGCCCAAGGTGCCATTGACGCCACGAATCCATTTCAACGTGCCCATCGCTCATCCCTCAGGCCAGAAGCCGTTCTTAACGCACTGCGGACTTGGCCGCACGCAATACACGATCCGATAACTCACCCGGGCCCAGGGCGCGGGCCAGCGACAAGCCGCCGATCATCAGCGCCATGTCGGCCAGGGCCTTGTCGGTGTCTTCCGGGCTGGCGGCCAGCTGTGCTGCCATCAGTTCGCAGTGTTCGTTCAAGGCCTGGCGAAATTCGTCCGGCAGGCGGCTCATCTCGCCCACGGTGGACGGGATCGGGCACGCCTGGCTGGTGGAGTCACGGTGTTTACGCGACAGGTAGAACGCTGCGACCAGCGCGCGACGCTCTTCACCGGTCAGCGAGGAGTCCATGTCATCGACGGCGGCGCGACGCCGGGCCAGCAACTCGGTGAAGGCCTCCAGCATCAGTGCGTCCTTGCTTTCAAAGTGCGCGTAGAAACCGCCGACGGTAAGCCCCGCCGCGCCCATGACTTCGCCCACACTCGGCTCGGCCGGGCCGCGTTGTACCAGGGCGGCGCCGGCAGCTTGCAGAATGCGTTCACGGGTTTGCGCTTTTTTATCGTTCATCGTTGCCTCCGAATCTCATGCTTCGAATATTATTACCATAATAATATTTCGCAAGCCACAGGCATGACCATTGGTCAGAAGAACATTCAGGGAAAAAGGAAGGAGGATTGGCCAAACGCCAGACAAACAAAAGGGCCATTCAATAATTGAATGACCCTTAAAAATCCCGCAGAGCGGGTAATCGTGGCGTCCCCTAGGGGACTCGAACCCCTGTTACCGCCGTGAAAGGGCGGTGTCCTAGGCCACTAGACGAAGGGGACACAAACCTTCTGTACAACTGATCAGCGCTGAGGACTGATCGAATTCAAGGACGGTGTGGCCGGACCTTGAACCTGTAAATTGGTGGAGCTAAACGGGATCGAACCGTTGACCTCTTGCATGCCATGCAAGCGCTCTCCCAGCTGAGCTATAGCCCCGGATTTTTCGCCTCGCGGCGCAGCAGACCTTTCGAACTGCTTGTTGAAACTGGCGTCCCCTAGGGGACTCGAACCCCTGTTACCGCCGTGAAAGGGCGGTGTCCTAGGCCACTAGACGAAGGGGACACAAACCTTCTATACAACGTGATCAGGCTGAGTCTGATCGAATTCAAGGACGGTGTGGCCAGACCTAGAACCTGTAAATTGGTGGAGCTAAACGGGATCGAACCGTTGACCTCTTGCATGCCATGCAAGCGCTCTCCCAGCTGAGCTATAGCCCCTCGTCGGTGAGGACGGGGCGAATCTTAATGGCGTATTCGAAACGTGTCAAATTTATTTTCAACAATTTTCAAAATTTTTTGCCGAGATAACAATCACTTACCGAGCAAACCCCGGAAAACCGGGGTTTGGCCGTTACAACAGCGTGCTTAAGCGATAGCGCCCAGCAGCTTTTCCCATTCCTTGTTTTCTTTCTTCGACACACCACCAAGCAAATCAAGGGCTTGGCGCAGACGGAAGCGAGTCAGGTCCGGGCCCAGAATTTCCATCGCATCGAGCACCGACACCGAACTCGCCTGCCCGGTGATCGCGGCAAACATCAGCGGCATGGCATCGCGCAATTTCAGCTCCAGGGATTCAACCACCGCCTGGATAGTCGCGGTAATCGCATCCTTCTCCCACTGGCGCAGGCTTTCGAGCTTCCACAGGATCAACTGCATCAACTGGCGAACCTGGTCACCCGAGAGTTTCTTCGACTCAAACAGCTTCACGTCCGGGTTCACGCCACCGGCAAAGAAGAAACTCGCCAACGGTGCGACCTGGCTGAAGGTCTCCACCCTGCCCTGCACCAGCGGCGCGATCTTCATCATGTACTCGGGGTTCAACGCCCACTGCTGCACGCGGCTGGCGAACTCTTCCACCGGCAGGTCACGCAGCCACTGGCCGTTGAGCCACGAGAGTTTCTCGATGTCGAAGATCGGCCCACCCAGGGACACACGAGACAGGTCGAAGTTATCGACCATTTCCTGCAACGAGAACTTCTCGCGCTCGTCCGGCATCGACCAGCCCATGCGGCCCAGGTAGTTGAGCATCGCTTCGGGCATGAAGCCCATGCGCTCGTAGAAAGTCACCGAGGTCGGGTTCTTGCGCTTGGACAGCTTGCTCTTGTCCGGGTTACGCAGCAGCGGCATGTAGCACAGCTGCGGTTGTTCCCAGCCGAAGTACTCGTACAGCAGGATCAGTTTCGGCGCCGATGGCAGCCACTCTTCGCCACGCAGTACGTGGGTGATGCCCATCAGGTGGTCGTCCACCACGTTGGCCAGGAAGTACGTCGGCAGGCCGTCGGTCTTCATCAGCACTTGCATGTCCATGCGGTCCCACGGGATCTCGACGTCACCGCGCAGCATGTCCGGCACCACGCACACGCCTTCGCTCGGCACCTTCATGCGGATAACGTGCGGCTCGCCGGCGGCCAGGCGCCGGGCCACTTCTTCCTTCGACAGCAGCAGTGCGCGGCCGTCATAGCGCGGGGTTTCGCCACGGGCCTGCTGCTCGGCGCGCATCTGGTCCAGCTCTTCGGCGGTGCAGAAGCACGGGAAGGCATGGCCCATGTCGACCAGTTGCTGGGTGTACTGCTTGTAGATGTCGCTGCGCTCGCTCTGGCGATACGGGCCGTGGGGGCCGCCGACGTCCGGGCCTTCAGCCCAGGTAATGCCCAACCAGCGCAGGGCATCGAAAATCTGCTGTTCCGACTCGCGCGTGGAGCGCAGTTGATCGGTGTCTTCGATCCGCAGGATGAATTCACCGCCATGCTGCTTGGCAAAGCAGTAGTTGAACAAGGCGATGTAAGCAGTACCTACGTGGGGATCCCCAGTAGGCGATGGCGCGATGCGCGTGCGGACGGTGGTCATGGCGGGTCTCGAATTGGCGATAAAACTGAAAATGAAACAAGGGGCGAATGGTAACAGCCCCAAGCCCTTGGGCTCCAGCGTGGGGAGGCGAACAAAGGGCATATGAGACAAGCTCCGGTCTCAAGTCTCGACATGGCTATTTGCCAGACCGTTCGCTGGCTATATTCCATTACCTTTTGTCGACGACATTATTGCCATGCCTGCCCCGCTCAAACGCCGCCTGTTTATCTTCCTGTTTATCGTGGTCCTGATCGCCGGGGGCTTTTTCGCCCAGTGGTTCTTCAAGGGCCGTTTTTATGAAAGCACCGACAACGCCTACGTCCAGGGCGAGATCACCCGGGTCTCCAGCCAACTGGGTGCGCGCATCGTCGAGGTGCTGGTGGGCGACAACGAGCACGTGGAAAAAGGCCAACTGCTGGTCAAGCTCGAAGGCGACGACTTCCACCTCGCCGTCGACCGCGCCAACGCCGCCCTGGCCATGCGCGAAGCCGAGCGTGTGCAGGCCCAGAGCAAACTGACCCAGCAAGCCAGCCTGATCGCCGCCGGTGCAGCCAAGGTCTCGTCCAGCCAGGCCACCCTCGGCCGCTCGCAGATCGACCTGAACCGCGCACAAACCCTGCGCAAACCCGGCTATGTCTCCGAAGAACGGGTCACCACCCTCGACGCCGACAACCACATCGCCCGCTCCCAGGTGACCATGGCCCAGGCCGACCTGCAGGGCCAGCGCCAGCAGGTCAACGCCCTGAACGCCGAGATCAAGCGCCTCGACGCGATGATCGCCAACGCCAGGACCGACCTGGCCCAGGCCGAACTGAACCTGACCCGCAGCGAAATCCACGCGCCCATCAGCGGCCTGATCGGCCAGCGTGCCGCGCGCAACGGTCAATACGTACAGGCCGGCGCCTACCTGCTGTCGATCGTCCCGGACCAGGACATCTGGGTGCAGGCCAACTTCAAGGAAACCCAGATCGGCCACATGCAACCCGGGCAAAAGGCCGAGCTGACATTCGACGCCTACAGCGATACTCCAATCGAAGGCCGCGTCGCCAACCTGTTCGGCGCTTCCGGCGCGCAATTCAGCCTGCTGCCGCCGGACAATGCCACGGGCAACTTCACCAAAGTCGTACAACGGATTCCGGTCAAACTGACCTTCGCCGCCGACAACCCGCTGCAAGGCAAAATCCGCCCGGGCATGTCGGTGACGGTCAAAGTGAACATCCAAGACCCGCAAGATGGCCGGTGATCAACTGCTGCCGCCGGTAGGCGAGCCGAGCCGGCGCGACTGGATAGCAGTCATGAGCGTAATGCTCGGCGCCTTCATGGCGGTGCTCGACATCCAGATCACCAACTCCTCCCTCAAGGACATCCAGGGCGCGCTGTCGGCCACCCTGGAAGAAGGTTCGTGGATTTCCACTTCCTACCTTGTGGCCGAAATCATCATGATCCCCCTCACCGCCTGGCTGGTGCAGCTGCTGTCGGCGCGTCGGCTGGCGGTGTGGGTCTCGGGCGGGTTCCTGATCGCCTCGCTGATGTGCTCCATGGCCTGGAGCCTGGAAAGCATGATCGTATTCCGCGCGCTGCAGGGTTTTACCGGCGGCGCGCTGATCCCCCTGGCGTTCACCCTCACGCTGATCAAGCTGCCCGAACATCACCGCGCCAAAGGCATGGCCATGTTCGCCATGACCGCCACCTTCGCCCCGTCCATCGGCCCGACCATTGGCGGCTGGCTCACGGAAAACTGGGGTTGGGAATACATCTTCTACATCAACATCCCGCCGGGCCTGATCATGATCGCCGGGCTGCTGTACGGCCTGGAGAAAAAGGACTCGAACTGGGACCTGCTCAAAAGCACCGACTATCTTGGCATCGTCACCATGGCCGTGGGCCTTGGGTGTTTGCAGGTGTTTCTGGAAGAAGGCCATCGCAAGGACTGGCTGGAATCCAGCCTGATTGTCAGCCTGGGCACCGTCGCCCTGTTGAGCTTGATCACCTTTGTGATCGTGCAGATGTCCAAGCCCAACCCGCTGATCAACCTGCGCATCCTCGGCAATCGCAATTTCGGGCTATCGAGTATTTCGAGCCTGGGGATGGGCGTGGGGTTGTATGGCTCGATTTATCTGCTGCCGCTGTACCTGGCGCAGATCCAGAACTACAACGCCCTGCAAATCGGCGAAGTGATCATGTGGATGGGGGTTCCGCAGCTGTTTTTGATTCCGCTGGTGCCCAAGCTGATGAAGTACGTGTCGCCCAAATGGCTGTGCACCCTGGGGTTCGGGCTGTTCGGGTTGGCGAGTTTTTCATCGGGGGTGCTGAACCCGGACTTTGCCGGCGACCAGTTCAACCGCATCCAGATCATCCGTGCGCTGGGGCAGCCGTTGATCATGGTGACAATTTCGCTGATTGCCACGGCATACATCATGCAGAAGGACGCGGGGTCGGCGTCGAGCCTGTTCAATATTTTGCGAAACCTGGGCGGGGCGATCGGGATTGCGTTGCTGGCGACGCTGCTGGATGCGCGCACCAAGACCTACTTTGATTACCTGCGTGAGGCGATTGTGCCGACCAATCCACAGGTGGCAGAGCGCATGGCCAGGCTGACGGAGACGTTTGGGAGTGAGACGGCGGCGTTGGGCAAGTTGAGTGAGATAGCGCATCAGCAGGCGCAGATCATGGCCTACAACGATGCGTTTCACTTTGTGGGATTGGCGCTGGGGATCAGCATGGTGGCGATCTTGTTGACCAAGGCGTTGCCGGCGGGGCTCAAGGCTGGGGAAGCCCACTGAAATAACCTGTGGCGAGGGAGCTTGCTCCCGCTGGGCTGCGAAGCGGCCCCAAAATTCTGGGAGCGCTTCGCACTCCAGCGGGAGCAAGCTCCCTCGCCACAAAGAGCTTGAAGATCGTTCCCACGCTCTGCGTGGGAATGCCTCACTGGACGCTCCGCGTCCGCTCTTGGGACGCAGAGCGTCCCGGGCTGCTTTCCCACGCAGAGCGTGGGAACGATCATCAGACCGCCAGCAACCGCTCCCGCAACTTGCCGATCTCATCGCGCATCTGCGCCGCCGCTTCAAACTCCAGATCCCGCGCCAACTGGTACATCTTCTCTTCCAGCTGGCGAATACGCTTGGTGATCTCGCTCGGCGAACGCAATTCCGCTTCGTACTTGGCATTCTCCTCCGCAGCCTTGGCCATACCCTTGCGCTTCTTGCTGCGCGAACCCGGCACCGTTGCGCCTTCCATGATGTCGGCCACGTCCTTGAACACACCCTTTGGCGTGATGCCATGCTCCAGGTTGTAGGCAATCTGCTTGTCGCGACGACGCTCGGTCTCGCCAATCGCGCGCTCCATGGAACCGGTAATCCGGTCCGCATACAGAATCGCCCGGCCATTCAGGTTGCGCGCCGCCCGGCCAATGGTCTGGATCAACGAACGCTCAGACCGCAGGAAGCCTTCCTTGTCCGCATCCAGAATCGCCACCAGGGACACTTCCGGCATATCCAGGCCTTCACGCAGCAGGTTGATCCCCACCAGCACATCGAAGGCGCCCAGGCGCAGGTCGCGGATGATTTCCACGCGCTCCACGGTGTCGATGTCCGAGTGCAAATAGCGCACGCGCACGCCGTGGTCGGCCAGGTAATCGGTCAAGTCTTCGGACATGCGCTTGGTCAGCGTGGTGACCAGCACCCGCTCCTCCAGGGCCACGCGCTTGGTGATCTCCGAGAGCAAGTCATCCACCTGAGTCAGCGCCGGGCGGATTTCGATTTGCGGGTCCACCAGGCCGGTCGGGCGCACCAGTTGCTCAATCACACGCCCGGCATGTTCGGCCTCGTAGTTACCCGGCGTGGCCGAGACAAAAATCGTCTGCGGGCTGATGCCTTCGAACTCGTCAAAACGCATCGGCCGGTTATCCAGCGCCGATGGCAGGCGGAAGCCGTATTCCACCAGGGTCTCTTTACGGGAACGGTCACCTTTGTACATCGCGCCCACCTGCGGCACGCTGACGTGGGACTCGTCGATCACCAGCAAGGCATCGTCCGGCAGGTAATCGAACAAGGTAGGTGGCGCCTGCCCGGACTCGCGGCCCGAGAGGTAGCGCGAGTAGTTTTCGATGCCGTTGCAGTAGCCCAGCTCGAGGATCATCTCCAGGTCGAAGCGGGTGCGCTGTTCCAGGCGCTGGGCTTCCACCAGCTTGTTGTTGGAACGCAGGTATTCCAGGCGCTCCACCAGCTCAGCCTTGATGCCCTCGATGGCGCCCATCAGGGTTTCGCGCGGGGTCACGTAGTGGCTTTTCGGGTAGAAGGTGAAGCGCGGCAGCTTGCGGATCACTTCGCCGGTCAACGGGTCGAAGGCCGACAGGCTCTCGACTTCATCGTCGAACAGCTCGATGCGGATCGCTTCCAGGTCGGATTCCGCCGGGTAGATGTCGATCACATCGCCGCGCACGCGGAAGCTCGCCCGGGCGAAGTCTATGTCGTTGCGGGTGTATTGCAGGCTCGTCAGGCGACGCAACAGTTCGCGCTGGTCGAGTTTGTCGCCGCGGTCGACGTGCAGCACCATCT
This sequence comes from Pseudomonas sp. NPDC087814, assembly GCF_044742865.1. Classification (NCBI taxonomy): domain Bacteria; kingdom Pseudomonadati; phylum Pseudomonadota; class Gammaproteobacteria; order Pseudomonadales; family Pseudomonadaceae; genus Pseudomonas; species Pseudomonas sp. NPDC087814. The sequence continues at coordinate 77,727 of NZ_JBIUVK010000005.1, forward strand.
TCAAATAGGTTTCCGGGCTGCCCAGGCCGTAGATGCACGACACCGTGGTGACGATGATCGCGTCCTTGCGTTCCAGCAGCGCCTTGGTCGCCGAGAGCCGCATCTGCTCGATGTGGTCGTTGATCGAGGCGTCTTTCTCGATAAAGGTGTCGGACGACGGTACGTAGGCTTCCGGCTGGTAGTAGTCGTAGTAGGAAACGAAGTACTCCACCGCGTTGTTCGGGAAGAACGCCTTGAACTCGCCATACAACTGCGCGGCCAGGGTCTTGTTTGGCGCCAGCACCAGGGTCGGGCGGTTCACCTGGGCGATCACGTTGGCGATGCTGAAAGTCTTGCCGGAGCCGGTCACCCCGAGCAAGGTCTGGTGCGCGAGGCCGGCCTCAATGCCTTCGACCATCAGGCGGATGGCTTCCGGTTGATCGCCGGCGGGCTCGAAGCGGGTGACTAGCTGGAAATCCGACATAACGTACCTCTTGAGTCACCCCGGGGCCGGAAAAAGCAACGGGGACGAAAAAGACCGCGACCCGCGACTGTTCGGCGCAGGTTGCAGGAAAAAACCATGATAGCTGTAGAAGTGGAGGCGAATGTGACGGGTTTCAAGGCAATCGTCCTACATGCCGTTGGTCACCCATGTTGCAATAAGACTAACGGTCGGTAAATAAACCGAAAAACTTGGCCGAAAAGCCGTTTCGGCTGTCGCCGCGAGCGGTGATGGCCTCTATACTAGCTCCCCGTTTGTGCACCGCTCTAGTGCATTCGGCTGGAGCGCGACACGTCCCTCCACTCTCTATAGAGCTGCCGCAAAAATGAGCCTGTTCTCCGCTGTCGAAATGGCACCACGCGATCCAATCCTGGGCCTCAACGAAGCATTCAACGCCGATACCCGAACCACCAAGGTGAACCTTGGCGTGGGCGTTTACTGCAACGAGGAGGGGAAGATTCCACTCTTGCGTGCCGTTGCCGAAGCGGAAGCCATTCGCGTGGCGCAACACGCCGCCCGTGGCTACTTGCCGATCGACGGTATTGTCGCCTACGACCAGGCCGTGCAAAAGCTGCTGTTCGGCGCGCAATCGCCGCTGATCAGCTCCGGCCGCGTCATCACCGCCCAAGCGGTCGGCGGCACCGGCGCCCTGAAAATCGGCGCTGACTTCCTCAAGCAACTGCTGCCCAACGCCGTCGTCGCCATCAGCGACCCGAGCTGGGAAAACCACCAGGCGCTGTTCGAAAAAGCCGGCTTCCCGGTGCAAACCTATCGTTACTACGACGCCGCCACCCACGACGTAAACCGCGCCGGCCTGCTGGAAGACCTCAACGCCCTGCCGCCACAGTCCATCGTCGTGCTGCACGCCTGCTGCCACAACCCGACCGGCGTCGACCTGAGCCCGGCCGACTGGCAACAAGTGCTGGACGTGGTCAAGGCGAAAAACCTCGTGCCGTTCCTCGACATGGCCTACCAGGGCTTTGGCGACGGCATCGACGAAGACGCCGCTGCGGTGCGCCTGTTCGCCGAGTCGGGCCTGACCTTCTTTGTGTCCAGCTCGTTCTCCAAGTCGTTCTCGCTGTACGGCGAGCGCGTGGGCGCCCTGTCCATCGTCACCGACTCCAAGGAAGAAAGCGCGCGCATCCTGTCCCAAGTCAAGCGCGTGATCCGCACCAACTACTCCAACCCGCCGACCCACGGCGCGGCGATTGTGGCGGCGGTGCTGAACAACCCTGAGCTGCGTGCCCAGTGGGAAGCGGAACTGGCGGAAATGCGCCTGCGCATTCGCGGCATGCGCGAGCAGATGGTGGCTGACCTGGCCAAGGCTGCTCCGGGCCACGACTTCAGCTTCGTCGGTCGCCAGCGCGGGATGTTCTCCTACTCCGGCCTGAGCGTTGAACAAGTGACACGCCTGCGCAACGAGTTTGGTATCTACGCGCTGGATACCGGTCGTATCTGTGTGGCGGCGTTGAACCAGAAAAACATTGATGCAGTGACCAAGGCCATCGTTCAGGTGCTGTAAGCCTGTTGTGATGCAAAAAAAGGGGAAGCCGGTGGCTTCCCCTTTTTCATTCTGAAAACCGCGCCCCCTGTGGCGAGGGAGCCTGCTCCCGCTGGGCTGCGAAGCGGCCCCAAAACCTGCCACCGTGAACTTTATGAATGAATGCGGTGCCTGAACTGGGGCTGCTGCGCAGCCCAACGGGAGCAAGCTCCCTCGCCACAGGGTGGGTGGTTTGCCTTCAAGAGCGGGTGTTCAGCCCCTAAAAATTCGCTGCTTTCAGTCCGCTGCCCCTAGACTGACAGCAAGACAGTCCCTTCCCCTTGAGTATCCTATGAGAAACGACGACCTGGACCTGCGTGCCGACCGCGACGAACTGGACCACTTCACCCCGCGCCCACCACCCGCCAAGCGCCAGAAAAGCCTGGTGCTGCAAGTCGCGCTCGGCGTATTCCTCGGTGGTTTGGCCTTATGGCTGGTGCAACTGGGCGCCGGCGCCCTGATGGCCAAGCTGGCCATGGGCACCTTCCAGTTCGGCGGCTGACAAAGATCAAATGTGGGGGCCGTCGAGCTTTAGCGAGGCCGCGATAGCGGTGGGTCAGGCACCCTCAATGTCGACTGTGCCGACGCCTTCGCAGCCTCGCTGAAGCTCGACAGCTCCCACAGGGGATCTACTCCCGCCTTCAGTCCGCGCTCGTGTGGCTGGTCCAACTCGACCCAAGCAGTCCCCCTGAAATTTGGCGGCTGACAAAGATCAAATGTGGGAGCCGTCGAGCTTTAGCGAGGCCGCGATAGCGGTGGGTCAGGCACCCTCAATATCGACTGTGCCGACGCCTTCGCAGCCTCGCTGAAGCTCGACAGCTCCCACAGGAGATCTACTCCCGCCTTCAGTCCGCGCTCGTATGGTTGGTGCAACTCGATGCAAGCAGTACACCTGCAATTTGGCGGCTGACAAAGATCAAATGTGGGAGCCGTCGAGCTTTAGCGAGGCCGCGATAGCGGTGGGTCAGGCACCATAAATGTCGACTGTGCCGACGCCATCGCAGCCTCGCCGGGGCTCAGCTGCTACGGCTACGATGCCAGGGCCAGGCCACGCTCTTCCAGCAACTGCACAAAACTGTTCAGACTCTGCGACACCGTACCCCGGCGCCAGATCAGCCAGGTATTCAGAATCCGGAACGTATCGGTCAGCGGCCACACACTCACCGCCGTAAATCCCGGCATGCTCTCCAGCATGCTCCGCGGCATCAGCGCCAACCCGGCACCGGCACTCACACACGCGAGCATCCCGTGGTACGACTCCATCTCGAAGATCTTCCCCGGCACCGCGCCATCCTGTGAAAACCAGCGCTCGAAGTGATGCCGGTACGAACAGTTCGAACGAAACGTGTAGATGCTCTCCCCGCTCACATCCCGCCCCCGGGTGATCGGCGCGTGATGCAACGGCGCAATCACCACCATCTCCTCCTCGAACACCGCCACGCCCTCCAGCGTCGCGTGCAACACCGGCCCATCGACAAACGCCGCCGCCAGCCGCCCCGACAACACACCCTCGATCATCGTGCCGGACGGCCCGGTGGTCAGGTCCAGCTCGACCTTGGCGTGCTTCTGGTTATACGCCGCGAGCAACGCCGGGATACGCACCGCCGCCGTACTCTCCAGCGAGCCCAACGCAAACGCGCCCTGGGGCTCCTCCCCCGCCACCGTCGCCCGGGCCTCTTGCACCAGGTCAAGAATGCGCCGCGCATACCCGAGGAAATTCCACCCGGCCGGTGACAAACGCAATCGGCTCTTCTCGCGAATAAACAAGTCCACGCCCAGGTCCTGCTCCAATTGCTTGATCCGCGTGGTCAGGTTCGACGGCACGCGATGGATCAATTGCGCGGCAGCGCTGATGCTGCCTTGCTCGGCAACGGCTTTGAAAATTTCCAGCTGGACCAGATCCAAGTCATTCTCCAAACGTGAACGTATTGCTTAATATTATTCAGTTTCCGAAAAAGATACAGCCCCGTACGCTGGCCTCCATCCCATTCACTGCGCAGGACGGTGCCATGAACTCCATTTCCTCCCAGACCCACGCGTTGTCGATCAACCCCGCCAACGGTGAAACGGTCGCCAGCTACCCGTACGAAACCGAGGCGCAGCTGGATGCCGCCCTCACCCGCTCGATCAACGCCTTCCGCAACGGGCGCAATACCCCCGTCGCCCAGCGCGCCGAATTGCTGCTGGCCCTGGCCAGCACCCTGCGCGACCAGGCCGAAGAAATGGCCCAGATGATCACCCTGGAAATGGGCAAACCCATCGCCCAGGCCCGTGGCGAAATCGAAAAATGCGCGCAACTCGCCGAGTGGTATGCGGCCCACGGCCCAGCCATGCTGGCCCCGGAAGCCACCCTGGTGGACAACGGCACCGCCCAGATCGAATACCGCCCGCTGGGCCCGATCCTCGCTGTAATGCCGTGGAACTTCCCGGTGTGGCAAGTGCTGCGCGGTGCGGTGCCAACCATGCTCAGCGGCAACACCTACGTGCTCAAGCACGCGCCTAACGTGATGGGCAGCGCGTACCTGATGAAACAAGCCTTCCAGCGCGCCGGCTTTGCCGATGGCCTGTTCGAAGTGATCAACGTCACCCAGGACGGCGTGTCCAAAGCCATCGCCGACCCGCGCATCGCCGCCGTGACCCTCACCGGCAGCGTGCGCGCCGGCATGGCCATCGGTTCCCAGGCCGGGGCCGCGCTGAAAAAATGCGTACTGGAGCTGGGCGGTTCCGACCCGTTCATTGTGCTCGACGACGCCAACCTCGACGAAGCCGTGCAAGCCGCCCTGATCGGCCGTTTCCAGAACTCCGGCCAGGTGTGCGCCGCCGCCAAGCGCCTGATCATCGAAGAAGGCGTGGTGGAAGCCTTCACCGCCAAATTCCTCGAAGCCAGCCGCAACCTGGTGATGGGCGACCCGACCGCCACCGAGACCTACATCGGGCCGATGGCCCGCTTCGACCTGCGGGACGAACTCGACGGCCAGGTCCAGGCCACCCTGGCCGAAGGCGCCACCCTGCTGCTGGGCGGCAACAAAGTCGAAGGCGCGGGCAACTATTACGCCCCCACCGTGCTGGCCAACGTCACCGACCAGATGACCTCGTTCAAACAGGAACTGTTCGGGCCGGTCGCCTCCATCATCACCGCCCGCGATGCGGACCACGCCGTGGCCCTGGCCAACGACAGTGAGTTCGGCCTGACCGCCAGTGTGTTCACCACCGACCCGCAGAAGGCACGCAGCATCGCCAACCAGCTGGAAACCGGCGGGATCTTTATCAACGCCTACAGCGTGTCCGATCCCCGGGTCTCGTTTGGTGGTGTGAAAAAGAGCGGCTTCGGGCGGGAATTGTCGCACTTCGGTGTGCGGGAATTCTGCAACGCGCAGACCGTGTGGCTGAACCGCCGCTAAGGCAAGCGCTGCAAGCGATGGCCCGCCCTGCGGGTCATCGTGCTGTCTGGTTCAGCACCGTCACGTAGGCACTGAACATATCCGCCATGGCATCCGCATAGGCGGTGATTTGCGCCTCAGTGCGCGGGCTTCCCGAGAATTCCTTTGCCACCGAACTGAAGGTGGTGGCGATCAAATCGCAAGCCAAAGCGCGGGTGGCTTCAGGCACCTGCGGCAGCAGTTCCAGCATGAACGCCTGGAAAATCTGTTGCCCTTCTGCGCGAACCTCATGGGCTTCGGGCGCATCACGGTACAGCGGCGCGGCGTCGCTCAGGGCGACGCGCATCTGCGCCTCTTCACATTCCGAACGAATAAACGCATGCACCAACGCCCGCAACCGCTCAAGGGCCGGCTGGCTGACGTCCTGCAGAATGCGGCTGAGCATCTGCGAGGTTTGCTGCCACTCATCCGTCTGCAGCCGAAACAGGATGGCCGCCTTGTTGGGAAAGTACTGGTACACCGACCCCACGCTGACACCGGCCTTTTCCGCGACACGGGCGGTGGTGAAACGGCTGGCGCCTTCCTTGGCCAAAACCTGAATAGCCGCCTCCAGAATGGCCGACACCAACTCGGTGGACCGCGCCTGTTTGGGCTCTTTGCGTGAGGAAATCTGCGAGGTCTGGCGATCGGTCATGGGGCGCTCCTGCTGCCGTTGGAATGCGAATAGCGAATGTGACGAATTGTTCGCATACTTTAAATGCGACGAATCATTCGCATACTAGCCCGGCGCCTCACGGCGCTCAACCTGCAGCAGGACATCCCCATGAATACGCTTACCTCGGCCCCGATGGCGGCCCTGATTGAACGGCTGTACACACAGGCCGATGCCGCCACCAGCCCCGTCATCAACACAGTGACCCACGAAGAACGCGACCGCCTGATGCGCAGCAAGACCGACTACCTGGCACTCTACGGGATGCTGAAAGACCTGTGGTTGCCCGTCTCCCGCGACACCGGCCCCCTGCTGTACATGCTCGCACGCAGCAGCAAAGCGCAGGCCATCGTCGAGTTCGGTACTTCGTTCGGCCTGTCCACCCTGCACCTGGCGGCCGCCCTGCGGGACAACGGCGGCGGCACGCTGATCAGCAGCGAGTTCGAGCCCTCGAAGATCGCTCTCGCCCGGCAACACCTGGAGCAAGGCGGCGTGAGCGACCTCGTGGAGATCCGCCAAGGCGATGCCCTGGTCACCCTGGCCACCGGCCAGCCCGACAGCGTCGACCTGCTGCTGCTCGACGGCGCCAAAGCCCTGTATGGCGATGTACTGAACCTGGTGGAAAGCCGCCTCAAGCCCGGCGCGCTGATCATCGCCGACAACACCGACTACTGCCCCGACTACCTGGCCCGGGTGCGCTCGCCAGCAAACGGCTACCTGTCGGTGCCGATCGGTGACGACGTCGAGCTTTCCGTTCGCCTGGGCTGATGCCCGTCAGAGGATTCAACTCATGTCTGGATTGGTAAGCCCAGTGGTACTGAAATTACTGCCCATCACCCTGGCGGTGTTTGTCGGGTTCCTGATCATCGGCATGCAACTGCCGGTGCTGCCACTGCACCTGCACAACACCTTGGGCATGGACACGCTGGTGGTGGGCGTGGTGATCGGTGCGCAGTTTGCCGGGGCATTGTTGTCGCGGTCCTGGGCCGGCAATTTTGCCGATATGCGCGGCCCCAAGCGCGCCATGCTTGTGGGCATGCTGGTGGCGGCCAGCTCCGGCTTGATCTACCTCGCGTCCCTGGCGTTTGTGGCATCACCGGTGGTCTCGGTGTGGGTGTTGCTCGCCGGGCGCGTGGTGCTGGCGCTGGGGGAAAGCCTGATCGTGACCGGCTCGATGGGCTGGGGTGTCGGGTTGGTGGGGCCGCAAAATACCGGCAAGGTCATGGCCTGGATCGGCATCGCAATCTACGCCGCGTTTGCCCTGGGGGCGCCCCTGGGAGTGGCGGTGAATAGCCAGTGGGGTTTCAGCGGGATCGCCGTCGGGACCATGGTGATTCCGCTGCTGGCACTGGCCATCGTCGCCGGAGCGCAAGGCGTTGCGCCGACCAGCCAGCGGCGCACCTCGTTTTTCAAGGTGCTGCGCTCGGTGTGGGTACCGGGGTTGGGCCTGGCCTTTGCAAGCGTCGGGTTTGGCGTGATTACCGCGTTTATCGCGCTGCTGTTTGCCACCAAGGCCTGGGGCAATGCGTCATTGGCGTTTACCGCCTTTGGTCTGGCGTTTATCGGCGCGCGGATTTTCTTTGGGCACCTGCCCGACAAGATCGGCGGTGCCAAGGTCGCGCTGGTGTGCGTGATAATCGAAGCCGCCGGGCAGCTGTTGATCTGGGGCGCAGACAGCGCCTTGACCGCCTACCTGGGCGCGGCGCTGACCGGCTTCGGCTACTCCCTGGCGTTTCCCGGCTTTGGGGTGGAGGCGATAAAGCGCGCGCCGCCCCAATCCCGCAGCCTGGCGATGGGTGCGTATGTGGCGTTCCTGGATATTTCGCTGGGGGTCAGCACCCCGCTGATCGGCGCCTTGGCCGGCGTGGCCGGAGTGGCATCGGTGTACCTGGCGGGCGCAGTGGCCGTGGCGCTGTCGGTGATCGTGGCGCTGGCGTTGCTTTTCAAGGCGCCAGTGGCGGAGCGCGAGGTTTATACTTCGCCACCTCGCCCTTAACCCACATCACCCGAGATTCCCGATGAGCCTTTCCCTATCCACAACCTCAGCGCGCAAGCCGCTCGCGCCCCTGCTGGCGTTTGCCATCCTGCTGTTCGGCGCCGTCTTCCTGCAAAACAGCGTCGGCTCGCGCCAGGTGCTGTTGCTGGTGGTCGGCGCCGCACTGGGCCTGACGCTGTACCACGCTGCCTTCGGCTTCACCTCGGCCTGGCGGGTGTTCATCACCGACCGGCGTGGCGCGGGCTTGCGTGCGCAGATGGTGATGCTGGCGATTGCCGTGGTGCTGTTCTTCCCCGCGCTGGGGGCCGGCACGCTGTTCGGCCAACCCGTGGTCGGGCTGGTGGCGCCGGCCGGGGTTTCGGTGGTGTTCGGGGCATTCATCTTCGGCATCGGCATGCAGCTGGGCGGCGGTTGTGCGTCCGGCACCCTGTTCACCGTGGGCGGTGGTAACGCGCGCATGCTGGTGACGCTGTTCTTCTTTATCTGTGGTTCGTTGATCGCGACTCACCACGTCGACTGGTGGTTCTCGCTGCCTTCGTTCCCGGCGGTTTCCATCGTCAAAAGCTTCGGCGTGGTGCCGGCCTTGCTGCTGAGCCTGGCCGTATTTAGCATCATCGCAGCAGTCACCGTGCGCCTGGAAAAAGGTCGTCACGGGCAACTCGAAGCCGGCGTCACCAGCCAGCACCAGGGCCTGCGCCGCTTCCTGCGCGGGCCATGGCCATTGGTGTGGGGCGCAATTGGCCTGGCCCTGCTCAACTACGCCACCCTGGCACTGGCCGGGCGGCCATGGGGTATCACTTCGGCGTTCGCCCTGTGGGGCGCCAAGGTTGCCGGCGGGTTGGGCGTGGACGTAGGCAGCTGGGCGTTCTGGCAAATGCCGGGCAATGCCAAGGCCCTGGCGGCGCCGGTGTGGGAAGACGTCACCAGTGTGATGGACGTCGGCATCATCCTCGGTGCGCTGTTGGCTGCGGGATTGGCCGGGCGTTTCGCTCCAAGCCTCAAAATTCCGGCACGCTCGCTGTTCGCCGCGGTGATCGGTGGGTTGCTGTTGGGTTACGGCTCGCGCCTGGCGTACGGCTGCAATATCGGCGCGTACTTCAGCGGGATTGCGTCGGGCAGCCTGCATGGCTGGGTGTGGTTGGTGGCGGCGTTTATCGGGAATAGCGTGGGCGTGCGGTTGCGGCCGTTCTTCTTTGCAGGTGAGCGTCCGCAAGTAGCGTTGAGCGGTTGCTGACTGATCGTTCCCACGCTCCGCGTGGGAATGCCGCCGGGGACGCTCTGCGTCCCGCTGTTGGTGACGCGGAGCGTCACGGGATGCATTCCCACGCAGAGCGTGGGAACGAGCAGCATCATCGGCTTTTTGAAATCACTCCACTCATGTACTGATTCAAGTCGCGGAAGTCCTGAACTTTCCAGGTGAACGGTGACAACCTCACACCGTTCTCCCGCAACGTTCTGGGAATCAGGTCGCCATTTGGACGAAGAATGACGGACGACACGATAACGCCCGGATAATCACTCAAGCGTTTTTTGAAAGTAGCCGTTGTCAGGTCAGGCGTAGGCGGATTGCTTTTATTCGCCAAGGGTCCCGTGCCTTTGATATCCGCGCCGTGGCACATGGCGCAGCGCTGCAGATAAATGTTTTTCCCGTTAGCGTTGTCCGCAAAGGACAGTGACGTTTGAACCAGCGATAAAATCCCCAGCGACGCGATGAACGACTTTCTTATTTTCATCTTTCCATGTGGCCTTGTTGTAAAAATCCAATATCAACCAACCGAGCGTAAACGACCCGTTATCCACTCGCGACTGTAAGCCAGCACGCGGCCCGACATCGCCGTCGGAAAATGAATAAACCCATGAGCCGCCTGCGGTAACAAAAACACCTCGGACCCCGCCCATCGCTCGGCCATCTGCAGCGTATCGTCCAGCAACGGGTCCAGCTCCCCCACAAACATCAGCGCCGGTGGCAGCCCGGCAAGGTCGCCATACAACGGTGACAACGGCGGCTGCCGACGCTGCTCGTCACTCAGGCCCGGCGTCAGCAAACGCAGCGCCTCCACCATGCCCGGCCCGTCCAGCAACAGCGTTTCCCGCCCCGCCGTGCGCACGCTCGGTGTACCGGTCAAATCGTAGACGCCGTAATACAGCACCGCCCCGCTCACCCGCGCCAGCAATTCGGGCGATTGCTTCAGCGCCAGCAGCGTGGCCGCCGCCAGGTGCCCCCCGGCAGACTCGCCGACAACGATCACCGGCAGGCCGGCGAACTCCTCACAGTCCCCGAGCAACCAGCGCGCCGTGGCCAGGCAGTCTTCCAGAATCCCTTCGACCGGCGTATTCACCGCCAGCCGGTAATCCACCGACACCACCGCCACCTCGCACGCATTCACCATGGCCACGTTGAGGTCGTCATTCATCTGCGCATTGCCGATCACCCAGCCGCCGCCATGGATATCCAGCACCACGCCCCTGGCCTTGCCCTTCGGCCGGATGATGCGCACCGGCACCGAGCCCACCCGCCGGCTTTCAGCGTGCAGGCCATGCTTGAGCAACTTGTTGCCGGCCACCATCTGGCTGGAGCGCAACAGCGCCTGGATCACCCGGGGCGTCACGCGGTTGCGGATGCGAAAACGCGGCATCCAGGCGAGCTTCTGGTTAAAGCGCTGCATTTGCGCCAGTTCATGTTCTTCAGCAGGCCACAGCGTGTGAGTTCCCAATTCGATATTCCCTCTATCTCTAAAAGAGATGTTCACCTTGGCCAGTGTGCGTGGGCATCATGGCAATGATGTTTCCGCCCTCTGCCCACGCCGCCAGGCTCAGCGGTTATTGCGCAGGATGGAGAAATTCAACGCAGCCGCAACGCTGAGCCACACCAGGTACGGGAACAGGATCAGCCCGGTGATCAAATCCAGACGCACCGTCAGCAGCACCATGGCGGCCACTACCAGCCACAGCAGCGTGATGATCACCATCCCGGCGAAAATCCGGTGGGCGCCGAAGAACACCGGCGTCCACAGGGTGTTGAGTGCGATCTGTGCAGCCCATAGAGCCAGCACGATTTCGCTGCCGGGGATCAGGGTCAAGCGATAGCCAGCCCAAGCCAGCAGCAGGTAGATGATGGTCCAGGCGACCGGGAACAGCCAGTTGGGTGGGGTGAAGCTGGGTTTGACCAGGGTGGCGTACCAGTCGCCCGGTTTGAAGATGATGCCGGTGCTCGCAGCGGCACCGCAGGCCAGAAGAAAAATAAGGAAGGTGATCATCGCGTGTCCTTGGCTCAGGGTTCGTTACAGCTTGGACGTCCTACACACCGGTAAAAGTTCACACGGCCCTGTAGGAGCAAGCTTGCTCGCGAAAAACGTCAACGCTAACGCGGGGCAACGGGGTAAATCCGTCATTTTGAAAGACAACACCACCTTGCTCCATTGCCTACGCTTACGTCAGAATCCGCCGGCTTGTGCACCTGGGTGGCCATCTCTAAGGTTGCTCGGTCGCTGAAAACTCAGTGATCGGGTTTAGTAGCCCTAGGGTCAATTACACATAGTGCATGAGCTGCATCTATCAGACGTTCCTGTCTGTGCTTGATGGTGGCTGTGCGTAGGGCGCCTTCGGGTGCGCCGGCTTTGTGTAATTCCCCGGTCTACTAACCTGCGTACAGCTGCCACCCTATTGTGTAGTAGCGAAAGGGTGTCGGCCCCATTCAGGAATTGCACCATGTTCAAAGTAACGCCGAATCCTCCTAACACGCCTGATCAAAAACTCCACCAGGCTGCCCAGCGCGCCATTGATCACTACCTCAATCCCGGCACTGATGCCGAGACAGTCCCAGAGACAACCGCCCTCTTCAGCGTCACCTCCGGCGTCAGCAGCGAAATCCTGATCGCCAACAGCTACGAAACCGTTTCCTCCGTCAGCGCCCTGCTGCTCGACCTGTCCGACGAACTGACCGGCAAAGACCGCGACGTGGCATTGGCCATACACCAGCTGAGCGAATTGAGTGTGCTGCTGATCGGCAAACTGATGGACCGCGAAACACCTCGGGCGTAGAGCCCAACGCGGTCCTGCGGGACTAGCCCTTCAACTCACCCAACCGATTACTCGCCGCGTCGTCGTATGCCACATACAACGACTCGGCGATTTGGCTTTTGATGGCCTTGGCGCTTTCCAGACCCAATACAAAACCTTCGGCCTTGCCGCCTGCGCGGTTCAGGTCTTCTTTGGTGTCAGCACCGGTGATGGCGTCGAGGAGCTTGATGGCCTGCGGGCCTACGCCTTTTGGGAGGCTGATTTGGTCGATGCTCATTGGGATGCCTCGGATGAGATGCGGAATGGTGTGGTGCGGGTGAAAGAGGTCATGGGCGATACCTTGAGATTGAGGTCGGTAGCGCGTGGAACCACTGCCGGGGGTGAGCATGGTAGACCGGTATGGGAATTAAAGGAGCCTTTCGACAGAAAGAGGTTTGCGAGTTTCACATCTCTTGGGGATAGACAAAGCCTTTTACAATTTTGGCCTGACTAGAAATCGCGTGCAAAACTGATTGCAACTCCTATCGAGGACGACGCTCGGGACCGACATCCCAGCGCCGGAAAGGCCGCCCGTCAGATACCAGAAGCACGCTAGACATTTTTTTGACAAGAGCTTCGTCAGGGACTGATAATCCAGATCATTTAGGATTGCGGAGTTGTGAAAAAATGATAGGCAATTGCAATGCTATAGAAAGTTTTGCGAGCCTATTAATTAATATAGCGACGCCTTTAGCGCAAGATGCATGGTAGGAATCATGATATATACTCTTATGGAATTTTGGCTTGAGGTAAATCATGACGCCCCCTCATTGCTATCTTTGATGTCTCAAGAATGAATTATAAATTTTCTGATAATATCGCAATGTGGCCATCGGCCATAGATGATCCTGACACCATTAACTACTGGATTAACACAATAGTTAGTGACGAGATCATGTCACTCATCATTCAGTCCAAACCTTTTAAAAGATTATACGATATATCTTTTCTTGGCGCGCTAGACTATACGTATCCAGGAACTGAAAAAATCTCTAAACAAAGTCGAAGTCGTGCAGAGCACTCACTTCATGTAGCAGCACTCGCAGCTTACGTTGCAGAAAAGCGCAATTATTCTCCCGATTTAAAAAGGCAACTAGTAATCGCGGCCCTTTTGCACGATATAGGCCACGCCCCATTATCACATAGTGCTGAGCCTTTAATAAAAGAAACGATAGGCTATGGTCACCATGAAGCTGGCGAGCAAATAATTGACGGAAAACAAAGGCTTGGCAAAGATCTCAGCCTAATACTCAAAAAATATTGCGACCTGGGTTTTATTCACAAACTTTTGAACATGAACGCATCCAAAGAAGATGGTGGAGACCTTTTTTACAGCCCCATAAATATCGACACCATCGACGGAATAACACGCTCACACACATACTTTACTGGATTTTCTTCAACTCACTCAAAGCTAGCTATTGCACACGCATCCTTTATTGACACTCCAAAAAAAGACCACCGCATCCTAGATGCTTTTTGGATTATGAAAGAAAGAGTATACTCTGGATTAATAAACGATGAAATTGGTATTATCTCAGATAAAACAAGTGAGATATTTTTCATGGAGTCTTCCATCCCTCTAGAGGAAGGAGATCTGTACAAAAGTGAAAAAAGCTGGCAGCAAAAGCACAAGTCATTATTCATCCAACTAAATGGAATTTTAAAAAGCAAAGTAATTCCAAGCTGTATTTCAAATTCAAAAATAAGCTTCACCAAAAGAACATACTCCATATTGCCCGACAAAGAAGACAGCAGCAGATACAGCTGCAAAAAAGAAAGTAAAGTTAAAGTTTTTTCACAAGAAACCGAAGACGAAGACAAACAACAAACAATAAATTTAAATGGAATTAAAAATGACCACTGACCGATTCTCAGGCTTTCAATCTATAGATAAAGCATATAAACACTCCCAAGCGATTATGGAGTCAATGAGGAGCGATTTACAGAAAGCGCTAGCAGAAAGTCCGTTTAAAGATAGACTAACCATCGTAACAACTGGCTCCTTCGGAAGGGGTGAGGCTTCAAAAGAATCAGACTTAGACTTATTTATTTTTTTCGACTCTGATAAATCTGAAGATAGCTTACAGACTGAGCGGACCTTAATACGCACAATAGTTGAGAGCTATATCAAAAAACCTGCCGGGGACACTGGAACATTTGGTTCTGATGTAGTAGTAAACTTCAATGAAATGTTACAAAACATAGGTGGAGACAAAGATTTCAACATACTTCTGACTAGAAGAATGTTGTTTTTACTTGAAGGAAAATGGCTATATGGTGAAGAGCGCTTCAAAGCATATAGAACTGACCTTCTGAATAAATATATCAAAGCAGGTGACCCTGAAAGACAAATTTCTCGGTTCCTGCTCAACGATATAATTAGATACTACCGAACAATTACAACCGACTTTGAATTTAAAGTAACGGAGAGCAGCAAGTCCTGGGGACTAAGAAATGTAAAGCTCCGCTTTTCACGAAAACTATTATATTTTGGCGGTGTAATCTCGATAGCTGAAACAGCACTTTCTGCTCAAACAGAAAAAAACGAGCTACTCGCAAACATTCTAGACAAGACAGTGTTAGAGCGGGTCCAAGATATCGGAATCGACAACGCATACACACCTGAAATCCTTGGAATATACCAAGATTTCTTGCAAACAATAGAATGCCCAAAAAACAGAGAAACATTAGAAAAAATAACAAAAAACAACCGCGCCGAATGCCCTTTATTTTTAGAAATGAGAGAAAAAAGCAAGGAGTTCTCTAAAGTCCTCGATAGTTGGCTGAAATTGCAGTATCCAGACAACACCAATCCGCCACACCCAATTCATAATGCTTTAATATTTTAAACAGGAGATACGTCTTGATATTGTATATTCGACACGGACAAACGGATTACAATATCAATAATTTATGGATGGGGAGCATTGACACTCCGCTTAATGATGAAGGTCGCGCGCAGGCGAAGAATGCTGCTATAGAACTGTCCAAAATCCATTTAAAAAAAATCTATAGCAGCCCTCTAATTCGAGCTTATGAAACCGCACAAATCATAGCAAAGCAGCAGTGTATTACGCCTGAAATCTCAATTCTCCCGGGAATACAAGAGCGCTGCTTTGGAGAGCTTGAGGGAACTTACAAGAGCCTAAACGCCAGAGCCAATATTAACTTTTACTCCAGCGTAGAAAACAAAGATCTCTTTAAGAGACGTATAATGAGCAGTATAAACTCCATCAACAAACATGAAAATATTCTGATAGTCTCTCACTCAGCTGTATTTCGTTGCTTAATTGAAGAACTGGGATACCTAACAGTACCACCATCAAAAAACATCAAAAACTGCCAAATAGTAAAACTAAAAACACCCACATCTGAAATCGTAACCCAAATAGAGGAAAGTGCATTTTAGATCTAGTTAATCGTGCCATTTTTTATAAACGTATATCAGGCACTTCGTACCACTCCTAAAATAGCTCATAAAACTTTCGATACACTACCTGTGCAATAACCCTCATCTCTCCTCTCTACGAATATGCCCAAAAACTATCACTAGCGCTCCTTCAATACCCTCCGTCCCACCCAAAAAACGTCCCTTGCCCTCGCGAACCAAACACGCTACAACCTCCACCTTCAAGTTGTACGACAACCCCCCCCCTTGGCGCCAACTCCCCGAGCCCCCACCATGACTCCCCCTGCCCCCACCCAATTCCCCCGCCACATCGCCGTCCTGATCCTGCTCTGCATGGGCTGCGCCTTCGCCGGCAACCACATCGCCGCCCGTGTAGCCTTCGACGACGGCGCCGGAGTCCTTCTCGCAATCCTCATGCGCTCCGGCGGCACCCTGTTGGTTCTGGCGATACTGGTCCTTTACCAACGCCAAAACCTCCGCCTCCCCCCAGGCGCATGGCGCTGGCAAGTCCTCCTGGGCCTGCTCATCGCCACCCAAAGCCTCTGCCTCTACTCCGCCGTCGCCCGCGTCCCGGTAGCGCTGGCCTTATTGGTCGCCAACGTGTTCCCCATCCTGCTGGCCCTGCTCACCTGGGCACTCGGCGGCCCACGCCCTACCGCACGCACGGCCTTGCTGATGGGCCTGATTCTGTTGGGCCTGGTGTTCGTGCTGGACGTACCCGGCCGTCTCTCGGCCAACACCACCCTCGGCCCGGAATGGCTGGTCGGCGTCTCCCTGGCCTTTTGCGCCGCGTTCGTATTCGCCTGCGCGCTGTGGATCACCGACCACAAGTTGTCTCAAGTGCGCGGTTCAGTGCGCAGTCTGCTGACGATCTTCATTGTGTTCAGCAGCGTCAACCTCGCGGGCTTGAGCGGTGCGCTTGTCGATGGCCTGAACCTGCCGGCCACCAGTACCGGTTGGCTGGCATTGGCCACGTTGGTGGTGCTGTACGGCACGGGTTTTATCGTGCTGTTCATTTCGGTGCCGCGCCTGGATATGCCGCGTAATGCGCCGGTGATGAACATTGAGCCGCTGGCGACGTTGTTGATGGGCTGGATCGTGCTCGACCAGATGCTCAGCGCCGGGCAGGTGGTGGGCGGGAT
This sequence comes from Pseudomonas sp. NPDC087814, assembly GCF_044742865.1. Lineage (NCBI taxonomy): Bacteria > Pseudomonadati > Pseudomonadota > Gammaproteobacteria > Pseudomonadales > Pseudomonadaceae > Pseudomonas > Pseudomonas sp. NPDC087814. Next base: position 94,449 of record NZ_JBIUVK010000005.1, read on the forward strand.
GATTGTGGTGACGGGGATTGTGTTGCTGACGTATCGCAAGTCGCCCCAGCCGGCCGTCAAGGCTCATGCTGCGTAGGTCGAGAGGCGAATCGGAAAAGGGACGGATCTTTTTTCAGATCAGTCCGTCCCTTTTTACTGCCGGGCGTGGGGAAATTCCTGGCCCTCCTTCAGCCAATCGGCTCGAACCGCCGCCGCTTCAGGAACAACCCCACCCCCAGTGCAACGGCAAAGATCGACAGCAGCCCCAGGTCAACCCCAAGCAAGCGGATTTGGCTCACAGCCACGCAGCCGACCGCCCCCACCGCTACCAATAGCACCCCTAGCCATTTGCGAAGCGGGTACGACCTGATAAACCGATCAAGCAGAAAAAACAGCACCAGGGCAACGACCAGTTGGGTAATGTCAGACATGTGTTTCTCCCGTCAGGTCTTGATGATCAGTGTCGAGGCGCTGCGCTGCGGGCCGATGCCGCCGTTCACCTGCGCTTCGATGCTGACCAGTATGTCGCCTGCATGATAGGTGGGCAGGGTGTCACTCACGTACATGCGCACTCCGGCGCCGACAGGGGCGCCCACGTAAGGGGACGCTACGTAAGAGGTGGCGCCAGCGAAGGCCGAGGCCGCAAGGTTGGCGATCTTGGTGCGTTGGGCGTTGAGCACGTCGCCCTGTTGCCGGGTCAGCGGCTTGGAGATGCCGATCATCATCAGGCACGGTAGGTTCTTGGCCAGCATCTTGTCGTACACCTCGACGACTTTGCGGTTGACCTCGTAGTGGGCGCTTTTCGCTTCGCCAAAATGCAGCTCGCTCAGACGTCCGCGTTCGCTGTCGGTGAGGGTGATCTGCGAGACGTTGAACACGATCCCGTGATTGCCCATGTATTGGAAAGTCCCTTCGAACTTCATCGCACGCATCCTTTCGAGCCAAAGGCGGGGATTGTCTAGAAGGCGCGCGCCGGATTCAAATCATTTCACCTGGCTGGCAAGGTGTGTTGCGCGCCGTAAGGTGCTGACGGACATAATAATTGTCGAATTCGGTGCTTTCGACGAACTACCCTGCGATTCTACGAACCCGGCCGCTATTCTATCTCCGCGAGATGCCAGAAATGGCCGCCGGCTATCTTCCTCGAAAGACCGCTTCTGGCCGACTCTGTTGAAAAAGCCGTACTCGCTTAGCCAAGGTGACCGCCTGCATCAATGAATAGCTTGCGGAGTTTTTTTCGAGCCGCCTCTGAAAGACGCTGTGAATAGCGTTGAAACTCTTCTTCGGCTGTATCGGGCTTGCCGTTCATGGCCAATACAAACGCGTATGCAGGAGGATGTTGTATGTAGTTGTAGAAACCCAGGCCACCCGTCGACAAATGCTGCTTGACCCGCTCGAAAGCACCAGGCAGGTCGGCTATCGAACGAGCCTCGTCCCAAAACGATTCAGCTTTTGGAATGGCAGCCCGGAGGATATTGGGTGCGCTGGTTGCTATGGCATCAGGTCCGTAGCTGTATGAGATATCAAACGCTCGATCGCGCACATCGAAAGTCAGATCAGGTCGTGCTGATTTTGACGTCCTGTGCCATTTGATTTCATTGCCGGAAAGATGGGGAACGAAGTCCAGTGACAGAGCCCATGACGGCGCTAGCGCGCCGCCTTTCCACTGCTCAAGGCGAAAGAGTTGGCGAATGGGAGCATCGACGCTACGAAGCCAGGACAGCGGGCCCTGAACTTCGAATCCTAACGGCTGTAAAAGTGACTCTACGGTTGGCGAAACAATTTCGTGGATTTGATCTATTCGCACTATCTCGAACGTTTTTCCCTGCATCGGCGGCCCCATGCTCAAAAGTAATCCCACTTCGACAACTTCGGTCGTTGGTTCGACCTCAGATAATAGATGCAGAAATAGGGGTCAGACCACCATTATTGAAAACGTGGTCTGCCCCCTATTCTTCTCTTGTGTCTGCGCCGTTTGGGTCTTGCAGCTGGCGATTAACGCGAGCTGCGAAAGCGTGGTGACGTGCCTGACGGGAGAACGGTGAAGGGCTGGTATCAACTGCGCAGTAGAAAATAGAGAACTGCGTCATGAAGTATTTTCTTGGCAAATAGTGGCCCGTGCCGGGAAAGTCACGACGTGACAACGCCATGCGGCAAGTTGATTGGAAAGTCCTGAGAGTTCCTGAATTCACGCCCCATGAGGCACAACATGTGAAAATTTATAGAGTAGTCTCATAGAATATTTTTCTCTTTGGGTATGCATAAATAATAGCGAGGCTGGTATTGGAGGCTAGTGTGAACTGGGATAGCCTGCGCCCACATTTTTAAATAGGGGTCAGACCACCATTATTGAAAACGGGGGCTGCCCCCTACTCTTTTCTCTCGTGGTACCCAACAACGTTTTGCTTGAACACAATTAACGAGAGCAACTGAGGAGGCGGGTCATGCTTGAGGATTTTAAACACGCACTTTACCGTCATAAGAGGCTGTTCTGGCTAGTTATGGTTATTGTCATCCTATCCAAAGTGGCAACCATAATGCCGGCGATTATCATCGGGCGCGTAGTAGATACCTTTACCCAGCACACCTTGGATTCAGAGACGGCCTTGTATCTGTTGGGGTTTATCTGCGTCGGCGTTATTAACGTTATTCTTATCCCTATTCAGGGGTACTACTTGACCCGTTTTATTCAAAAAGGGCTCAGCGATGTTTCGATTCGATGGGTTCGCGAGATATTCACCAAGCACTTCGACCTGTTCTCATCGATCAATATCGGCAAGATGCTCAAATCGATTGAACGCGGCATACAAGCCAGCGAGCGAATTCTTAACTACGCGCTGATCACTATTTTACCGCTTTGCATCGAGTTCATCGTGATTTCGGCGTGGCTGGTATGGATTGCGAATATTGTGTTCCTGGCGCTTGTGCTTGCACTTTCCGGTGTCTACCTGGCATTGACCCACTACTTGATCACGTGGCGTCGCGCTCATATCGATGCGGTCAATGACGCCGAAGATGAACAGGCGGGAGTATTTGCAAACACGATTCAGGCGGGTAAACAGATAAGGCTGGAGCGGGCCCAGGAATCGGGGCTGAAACCCCTGTTCGATACGTTTTACCAGTACGCGGATGCCGCCACAAAAGTCGGATATTCCGCTGCGGTACTAGGGGCGTCAAGGGCACTTTTCTTAACCCTGACCAGCAGCACAGTGATCGGGTACGGCATCTTTGTAAGACAGGCTTCGGCGTCCGAACTGACGGTTGGCGACTTTGTCGTCTTGTTTACCTTATCCACGATGTTTTTCAACACGGTGTTCAGCATCGGAGAGGTCTATCGTTTCGCCGATCAATTCTCTTCGGACTACGCCAAGTTTCGATCGATTCTGCGCGAGCAAAGCTTCAAGGGTAAGGCCGAGAGCTTGCCCTTGGATTCTGACAGCTTGATTTACCCCGCCTCCACTGCACTGATCGCCGAGGGAGTTTCATTAGTCATTCAACAGGCCATCGAAGTGCGCCCCGGTGAGCATCTTGCCGTCGTTGGGGCAAGTGGCTCCGGAAAATCAACCTTTGTGGAACTGCTCGTGGGCGTGAAGCAGCGTCCCGGGCTCACCGTCCGGATAGGACAGACCGCGCTAGAGTCAATCGCTGAAGAGGAACATTTTCGGCTCATTCGGTATTGCCCCCAAACTCCGAAGTTTTTATCAGGCAACCTGGCAGACGCTGTTTTTTTTCATGGCTCGTTCAACTCGACATTTAGCAGCGTCGCGGCGCAGCTCAATATCCAGCACCTGTTTGACGAATTGCCTGTTCGAACGATAAATCAAGACGCGACCAGTATTTCCGGTGGCGAAGCAAAAAAGCTTTCGCTTCTACGCGTGCTGCTACGACCTGGGAATTTCAACATATTCGATGAGCCGACCTCATCCGTTGATCCTCAGGGCGCCTCGTTAATCTGGGATGCACTCTTCACCTGCTTTGCCGATAAAAGTCTAATCTGTGTAACCCACGATTTCACTGTGCTCAATCACTTTGATCGAGTCATCGTCTTCGACACGGGCAGAATCGTTGCAGATGGCAAGTGGCAAGACCTGGTGGCTCTGGAGTCGGTCTCCAACGTCATACGCAAAGTTCAGGAGGAAGAGCCGGTTTCAGGGCATTAAGTTACTGAAACGGCTTTGTACGCTAAGGATGAAATAGGGGTCAGACCCCTATTCCTCTCAGGTCGCGTAGGTCTCAATACGGGACGGAAAAGGGGGCATTTATTTTTGATCAAATAAATGCCCCCTTTTCCGTTGTGGTCCTTGCGTAGAAATCACCCACCCCCTCCCTGGATAGCTCCCCGCCTTACCTGGCCCAAATCCTGCCTGCATCACTCCCACCCAGTCGCTACTGACTACGCGGACGACTCTTTTGAGCCCCGCCGCCCAATCCCCGCCCCCGATAATCAAGCATCCCCCTACCACCGCCGAGGCCTTCCCCCATGACGAGCCCATCCACCGAACAGGTCAGCCCCCAAACCCTGCGCAGAGTGATCATCGCCGCCGGCATCGGTAATTTCGTGGAGTGGTTCGACTTCGCCGTCTACGGTTTTCTCGCCACCACCATCGCCCAGCAATTCTTCCCCAGCGGTGACGCCAGCGCGGCGTTGCTGAAGACCTTTGCGGTGTTCGCGGTGGCCTTCGCCTTCCGGCCCCTGGGCGGGATTTTCTTTGGCATGCTCGGCGACCGGATCGGGCGCAAACGCACGCTGGCCATGACGATTTTGCTGATGGCCGGCGCCACCACGCTGATCGGCCTGCTGCCCACCTATGCCGCCATCGGTGTAGCGGCGCCGATTCTGTTGTCGTTGATTCGCTGCGCCCAGGGTTTTTCCGCCGGGGGCGAATACGCCGGGGCCTGTGCCTATCTGATGGAGCACGCGCCCAGTGACAAGCGCGCCTGGTATGGCAGTTTTGTGCCGGTGTCGACGTTTTCTGCGTTCGCTGCGGCGGCCGTGGTGGCGTACGCCCTGGAGGCTTCGCTGTCCGCCGAGGCGATGGGCAGCTGGGGCTGGCGCTTGCCGTTCCTGATCGCGGCGCCGCTGGGGCTGGTGGGGCTTTACCTGCGCTGGAAGCTGGATGAGACGCCGGCCTTCCAGGCGGTGAAGCAGGAGCACGCGGTCGCGCACTCTCCCCTCAGGGAAACCTTGCGCAACCATGGTGCGGCGATCTGTTGCCTGGGCGCTTTTGTGTCGCTCACGGCGTTGTCGTTTTATATGTTCACCACCTACTTCGCGACGTATCTGCAGGTGGCGGGTGGCTTGAGTCGGGCGGTGGCGTTGCTGGTGTCGCTGATTGCGCTGATTTTCGCGGCGGCGATCTGCCCGCTGGCAGGGTTGTATTCGGATCGGGTGGGGCGTCGGGTCACGGTGATGACGGCGTGTGTGTTGTTGATTGTGGTGGTGTACCCGTCGTTCCTGATGGCCAGTTCCGGATCGTTCGCGGCGTCGGTGGTGGGGGTGATGTTGCTGGCGGTGGGCGCGGTGTTGTGTGGAGTGGTGACGGCGGCGTTGTTGTCGGAGACCTTTCCGACACGCACTCGGTATACGGCTTCGGCGATTACCTACAACATGGCGTACACGATCTTTGGCGGTACGGCGCCGTTGGTGGCGACGTGGTTGATCAGTACCACGGGCAGCAACCTGTCGCCGGCGTTTTATCTGATTGCGGTGGCGGTGCTGGCGTTGGCGGGCGGGTTGGCGTTGCCGGAGACGTCACGGATCTCGCTGCATGAGGTGGGTGTGGAGGAAAAAGGCGCAGCGCCGGTGTTGTCGCGTTAAAGTCGGCGGGTGTTCAAAAGTGCCGGAGACCTGAGCGATGCGTATTACCTGCCTGCATACCGCCGAGAGCAACATTGCCGTGTTTGACGCTGCCGCAGCAGCGCTGGGGATCGGGTCACGGGTGTTGCACCATGCAGTCCGGGCCGATCTTCTGGCAGCGGTTGAATGCGCGGGTAAGCTGACCGCAGGCATAGCCGAGGAAACGCAGCTGGCGCTGGTTGCCCTGGCTCAGCACTGCGATGCAGTGGTGCTCACCTGTTCGACCCTGGGCCCGGTGGTTGAACTTGCCGGTACTCACACCCCGGTGCCGATTTTGCGGGCAGATGAAGCGCTGGCATTCGCGGCGGTTCAAGCTGGCGGGAAGGTGGTGGTGTTGTGCGCTGTCGAAACCACACTCAAGCCGACTGCTCGCTTGTTTTACCAGATGGCCCAGCACACCGGGGCGTCGGTGGAGGTGCAACTGGTTCCGGGGGCATGGGCGATGTTCAAGGCGGGCGACCTGCACGGTTATCTCGCGACCATCGCCAGGGCTGCGGACCGTGCCTATGGGGATGGCGCGTCTATCGTGGCACTGGCGCAAGCGTCCATGAGCGAAGCCTCTTCGCTTGTAACGACGGGCCCTGCTCCACTCACCAGTGCATCGACGGGGCTGCGGGCAGCGCTGAGTCGTGCCGAACGCGGGTATGATCCAGGCTAACCCGGCCCGACTGGACCCACGCTGATGCCCGCCTCCCACACCCGGCCTACTCCCGCACCACTCCTCAAGCCCGGCGAAACCGTGGTGCTGTTCGACGGTGTGTGCAAGCTGTGCAACGGCTGGGCGAGGTTCCTGATTCGCCACGACCACGACCGACGTGTGCGGTTGGCGGCCGTTCAGTCGCCCGAAGGTCAGGCGCTATTGGCCTGGGCCGGATTGCCGCTGGATCAGTTCGACACCCTCGCAGTGATCCGCGACCGGCAGTATTGGGAGCGTTCGGAGGCGGTGTTTGAAATCATTGCGCAACTGCCTGCCCGCTGGCGCCCGTTGCTGGTGCTGCGCGCCATCCCGCGCTTCCTTCGGGATTGGGCTTATGATCGCATCGCGCGTAATCGCTATCGGCTCTTCGGGAAATACGACACCTGCCTGTTGCCGGATCCGGATCATGCGCGGCGTTTTTTGAAGGGGCGGCCATGAACACCTGAGTTTGGCTTACTCACCTGGGCAGGCGTGGAGGATAGGTAAAGCACTCACTCCCCGCGTCCAGTGTCGTAGCGTTTGGAATAGGAAGCCCCCATCAGATAGAAGCACCCACCCGCCACGATAAACGCCGCGAGCATGTAGAACATGAAATGCGCCGACTGCGTTGCCAGGGCAAACCCGCACAACACCGGCCCCAGCGCACCGCCGAGGCTGGACAGGTTTTGCGCGCCGTAATACATGCCGCGCAGGTGGTCCGGTGCGATGCGGTCGATAAACATGTACTCGGCCGGGAACACGATGATTTCGCCCACGGTGAATATCGCCACGGCCAACGCCCAATGCAGCACGGTGGTGGACAGCGCAAAACCGACGACGCCCAGCAGAAACAGGCTGAAGCCCGCCGTCAGCCATTGATTCAGATGCTCGTTGGTAATGCGCTTGCCCACGATGTACTGCAGGCAGATCACCACCGTCGCATTGACCGCCACCACCGAGCTGATGACCCGGTAGGTAAATTCCGGCGTGCTTGTGGTCACCAGGTATTGCGAGATGTAGCCGGTGAACTGGCCGAACGCCACGGCGCTCAACGCGCCGCCCACCGTGAAGCAGACCAGGCGATAGTCCTTGAGCAGAATGCGCCCCACCGCGACGAACGACACCGGGGCATTGGCCGGGTCGGCGGAGCTGAGGCTCCTGTCGCCCCACACCATATAGGTGAGGAAGAAGCCCATGCCCAGGATCGCCGACACCAGGAACGGCAGTTTCATATCCATGTGCGCGAGCCCGGCGCCAATGAACGGCCCCACTGCGTAACCAACGTTGATCAGGGTGTAGCGCACCGAAAACACTTTGCCGCGTTCGGCTTCCGGCAGCAGTTTGCCAAACGCGGCCTTGACCACGATATCGATCACTGAATAGGCGAAGTTGAACGACACCAGAAACAGGAAAAACAGCCACAGGTGCGACGTGACGCACATGCCGATGAAGCCGACGGTGAAAAACCCCGTGAAGCTGAGGATCAATCGGTAGCTGGAGATTTTGTCAGTCAGGTAGCCGCCGTAAAGGCTCAGCAACGAACCGACGAGCATTGCACCGCCCACCACCAGGCCGATTTCGCTGATGCCCAACGTGAAGTTGGATGACAGATAAATCACCATATACGGCAGGGTAATGGCGCGCCCCAGGGTCAGGAACAACGCAGACGACAGCAGCAGATTGACCGAAAACGGGTAGTGTCTGAAGGCAGCGAGCATCAGCGTCGGTTCCTGTTATTGGCAGTATCAAAGGCTAAGTAACATATCCTTACACATCCACCTTTGAGCCGGCTTAATTATTTAGCCGCGCCGCCAATCGCCCGCGCCGCCTCAGCCAAACGCTGCGTAGCGACGCGGATTTCCTCCGAATTGAGCGAGGCGAAGCCCAGGCGCAAGGCATTTTCAGGATGATCAAACGGTGAAAACAGGCGACCGCTGCGCACCACCAGGTCCAGCTCCAGTGCTTTTTCGGCCAGTCGGTCGACGTCGATTGAGTCGGCGAACCTTACCCACAACGCCAGCCCGCCTTCGGGTTCCTGCACAGAGATCTGCTCGCCAAAAGCTTCCAGCAAACAACTGAGCAGGGTCTCCCGACGCCGGCGGTATTCCCTGGACACCCGCCGCAGGTGCTTCTTCAATTCGCCATCGTTGATCAGGTCCGCGAGCATCCGCTGCATCACGGCATCGCCCTGGCCCAGGCTCACCGCCGCCGTACGCTCGAGCACTTCGATGAGGTTCGACGGGGCAACGATATAGCTGCAACGGAAGGTGCTGCCCAGGGACTTGGACAGCGAGCCGATGTAGATCACATGACGCTGCGCGCTATCACTGGCCAGAGGCAAATAGGGCCGTCCGGCAAAGTGGTATTCGTGGTCGTAGTCTTCCTCGATGATGCAGAAGTCATGCAGCCGGGCCAGTTCCAGGAGCTGCTGGCGACGTCCGGCACGCAGGCTGACGGTGGTAGGAAACTGGTGATGGGGGGTGACGTACATCATCCGTACGTCATGCAGGCGGCACAGCTCGGCGAGTTGGTCGACCCGGCAACCTTCGTCGTCCAGGTCCACGGTGACCAGTTGCGCACCCAACTGGCGGAAAATCTCCCAGGCCGGTGGGTAACTCAGGCGTTCGACCACCACCACATCACCGGGTTTGAGCAGCGCGCTGGCGGTCAGGTACAGCGACATCTGCACGCCTTGGGTCAGGCAAATCTGCGGCGCGCCGACCGTCAGGCCGCGATTGTGGCGCAACATTTCGGCCAGGGCATCGCGCAGGTACTGGCCGCTGCCTTCGCTGCCATGGCGCACGGTGTTGGTGGTAAAGCTGTTGCGCAAGGCATTGCGGTAATAGCGGTGCAGCACGGCTTGCGGCAGCAAGCGATGGTCACAGGCACCATTGTCAAAAAACAGCGCGCCGGGCCGGTGTTGCAGGGCTGTCACCTGTTCGCCCGGGGTGAAATAGGCCGCCGCAGGCGCCTCCCGCAATGCCGGGGCAAACGACTTCGGGGCGCGGGTGGCCGGCACCGCGCCTGTCGCCAGCTGCGAACTGACGAAGGTGCCGCGACGTTGAATGCTGACCAGCCAGCCCTTGGTCGCCGCCTCCTCGTAGGCAAGGATCACCGTCTTGCGGTTGACGTCCAGCAGTTGCGCCATCTCCCGCGTGCCGGGCAACAGCGCTCCGGGGCGCAGGCGGCCCTCGACAATCGCGCTCACCAGGCCCTCGACGATCTTTCTGTAGGATGCCTGCGGCTGCTCCCCATCGAGTTTGAGCAACGGGCGCCATTTGCGAAGCTGGACCATATGAATTATCCAAAACTGGAGGTTCTCCTGGTCCTAGTCTACCGCAACAATCGAGCCTCAATTGCCCCGAGGTGTTTATGCAAAACCGCCATGTCGTTGAATTGTTGCCCTCGGGCAAATCCTTCGAAGCTGCCGATCAATTGCTGCTCGACGCCATGCTGGCCAGCGGTCTCGCCGTACCCTTTTCCTGCCGGCGCGGCGCCTGCGGATCGTGCAAGGTCAAGGTGGTGTCGGGCCAGCACCGGGAAAAGCTGCGCGCACCCGACACCCCTGCCCCTTCTTATCCGCTCGCGGCTGACGAGATGTTGCTGTGCCAGAGCCATGCCTGCAGCGACATGCGCCTGGAAATCCCCGGCTGGTCACTGGACACGCCCGCGCTGGAAGCCAGCGCACAGGTGATCAGCAAACGCGCGTTGAGCGCCGACATCGTCGAGCTGGTGTTGCTGACTGCCCAGCCACTCGAAGTCCGGGCCGGCCAGTACCTCAGGTTTCGCCTCGACGATGGCGACAGCCGCTGTTTCTCCGTGGCCAATCTGCCCGCGCAGGACCAAGGCCGGTTGGTGTTTCATATTCGCCAGGTCAGCGGTGGCCTGTTTTCCGAACGCATCCTGCCGACCCTGCAAGTGGGCGATGCGGTAAAGCTCGAAGGTCCCGTAGGCGCCTGCACCTGGCAACACGACGATGGGCGCCCTGTTGTGCTGTTCGCCACCGGGACCGGTTATGCCGGCATCAAGCCCTTGTTGCTGACGGCCCTGGCCCGCCAGGCCGAAGTCACCCTGTATTGGGGGAACTCGTCGCCGGCAGACTTCTACGACGCTGAGTTTCTTGAGCGAGCCAGCCAGGCACATCCACGCTTTCACTGGCATCGAGTGCAGTCGGTAGACGCCCGCGTGCAACAGGTTGCGCTGACACAGCCCCACCACTGGGCGGAGAGCCAGATCTATGCCTGCGGCAACAGCAAGATGATCGGCCAAGTCCGCGAAACCTGCCTGGCAGCGGGCGCCCAGGCTCATCGCTTTGTCGCCGAAGCCTTCGTCCCCAGCGGTGCATTGACGCCAGCGGAGTCGCTCAACACGCGGCACCCGGTGCTGGAAAAAGTCGGCCCGCGCTACTCGCTGGACGGCATGCTCGCGGCCCGCGAGCAAACGGTCAGGGCCCTGGCCGCCATCGCCGATCAATTGAAAGTCGGCATGACCACGGCGCAAGCCCTCGCAATGGCCAGTGAGACATTGCAGGCCATGGGCGCGTCTCACACCTGGCATCCCACCTATATCCGCTTTGGCGAAGACACCGTCCGCACACCCCGCCAAGGCATCGACCTGCTGCGCAAGCTGCGGCCCACCGATATCGCCGTGGTGGACCTTGGCCCGGTGTGGGATGGCTATGAAGGCGACTATGGCGACACCTTCGTATTCGGCGAGCACCCATTGCATGACGCTTGCACGAAGGCCCTGCATGAAGTGTTCGACGAGACCCGCGATGCCTGGCACCGCGGGCTGACCGGGCGCGAGCTGTACGACTTCGCTGAGGGTAGCGCCCTCTCCAAGGGCTGGCGCCTTGAGCGCAACCTGGCCGGACACCGCATCGCCGACTTCCCCCATGCCCTGTTCGGGCAGGACAAGCTGGCTGAAGTCGAGATCGTACCGAGCGAGATGGTCTGGGTGCTGGAGATACAGATCTGCCATCCCACACAACCGGTCGGGGCGTTCTTCGAGGATATTCTGATTGGCGAGGCCAACGGGGGCGTGTAGGGACGGGCCGTACGGTGGACCCGGTGAGTCCAGAGCGGTAACGTTATCCGGGCATTATCACCTCAGCAAAAAGGGAGTTTGCATCATGACCGACGACACAAAAACAAAAGGGCCAGCGTCGTACTTCCCCTCCATCGAAAAAAACTATGGGCAACCCATTAGCCACTGGCTGGATCTGCTCAAGGCCGCCAGCTCCAGGAAGCATATGGAGCTTGTGGCCTTGCTCAAGACTGAACACGGCATGGGCCATGGTCACGCCAATGCGTTGGTTGCGTACTTCTTGGCGGCTGAAAAAGGCAATTGATCCACCTCCCGGCGGGCGGTGAACGTGCCTACCCGCCGGGCGTTGCGGCTGTCTCTTGCAGCGTTCGTTCAAGTCGTCGTAGGTGAGCATTCACGATGAGTTTGTGCGCTGGCCCCACCGGCAGCATGTAGAGGCGCCCATAGGTGTTATGGGTGACAACCGACGAGGTGATCGTGAGTACACGGTCAGCGATTGAAAGGCAGATCATCACATCCAGGTGCCGGTCACGCTCGGTCAGCACCAGCATGTCGGGCGCGCTGCGTTCCACCAGGAAGAAGTCCAGCCGGTCGCCGACCTGCACAGCCTCGCGCAAGGTGCCGGAGAACCCACCGATGCGCTTCACACCAAACAACGAGGAAATGGCATCCCTGATTCGGAAAGCCACCTGCATCAACGGCCCCGGTTCGCCGGTCATGATGTTCCAGGCATCCAGCGCGGTGATTTCAGTAGGCAGCGGGGCTGACCGGGTGGCGTAGTAATCAAGCTCTGACGGTGCACGCAGCGTGTGAACAACATCGGTAGTCGTCAACATTATCTTCCCTGATTGCTCGGTTGGAGCGGCTGACCTACATCAATACGATTCCCGTCCGGGTCTTCGAACACAAACGCCCGCAACCCGTAATCCTGATCCTTGAGGCGCTTGATGATCCTCGCCCCATGCTGCACGCAAGCGGCGTGCAGCCTGTCGACATCGTCCACCATCAGGTGGGCAATCGTGAACGCGGCGGCTGGGTGGTTGGGTTGCAAGGTCAAATGCAGCTCACCCTGGTCGCGCTGCAGAATCATGAAGCCGATCGGGTTTCCATTTTCGAAGGCTTTCGTAAACCCCAGGACCCTGGTGTAAAAATCATGGGCCCTGCCCATGTCCTTTACGGGAAGCGTTACTGCAATTCGTCCGAAACGGACGCCATGATCAACGACTGCGCTCATCGCAGAACCTCAACGTGCAAGCACCATGACACCTGCCAGGCGGTGCTGGTGAGTGTGAAGCGCCTTGCCAAACCTGAAGGAGCAGGACGGTGCCTGCGAGGCAGAGGTTATTTTGCGCAGCTACTGAAGTAAAGAGAGATACGAGGGTCGCTGCAGATCAATGATCAGCAGGCGGTCGTTCAGCTACGATTGCTCGGAGTCGGAACTGAGCCCAAAACCAGCAGGATTGATCAAGCGAACTGAAAGGGGGCGAAGCGCATGCGTTTATTCTCGCCCCCTGCCTCTAACACGGTTTCAGAGATGAAACACCGGCCCCGCCTCTGCACCTTGTGGAGGCGCTTCAACCTTCACCTTCAGCGCAATCAACAGTGCCGCCAACAGCATCAAGATACCTGCCGCGACAAAGACCCCGCCGATACCACTGAAACTGAACATCGCGCCGCCTGCCGCCGCCCCGGCGGCAATCGCCGACTGCACTGAAGCCACCACCATGCCCCCGGCGCTTTCGGCTTGGTCAGGCACTGCCCGCGCCACCCAGTTCGACCAGGCCACCGGCACCCCGCCAAACGCCAGGCCCCAGAGCATCAACAACCACACCTGGCCGGTCACGGTTGCCGGCAACAGCGCCAGGGCGAGCGCCGCAACGCCCACCAGCGCGGGCATCAGCACCAATGTTCCACGCGGCAGACGCACCAGCAGCCAACCAGCCAGCAGCGTGCCGGCAAAGTTCGCAACGCCAAACCCCAGCAACATCAACGCCAGCCCCTCGGCATCGACGCCAGTGGTGCTTTCCAGGAATGGCCGGATATAGGTGAACAGCGCAAAGTGCCCGGTGTGCACCAGCACGCACCCCAACATGCCCACGGCAATGCCCGTACGCAGCAGCACTTCCAGCACCGTCCTCAAGCGGGCGGTCCTGCGGGGTGCGAGCGGCGGCAGGGTGAACAGCTGGAACACCAGGGTCACGCCGCCCACTGCGGCGGCGGCGAGAAACGCGCTGCGCCAGCCGTACAGCCCACCCAAAAAGCTGCCCAGCGGCACCGCCACGACAGTGCCCACCGCGATGCCGCTGAAGATGATCGACAAGGCACGCGGCAGCAGTGCCGCCGGTACAAGCCGCATCGCCACCGCCGCCGCCATGCTCCAGAAGCCACCCAGGGCGATGCCCAGCAGGACGCGCATCAGCAGCAACACCGTGAGGCTCGACGAGACCGCCACCAGCAGGTTGGAGCAGATCATCAGTGCGCTGAAGCACAACAGCACCACGCGCCGGTCGATCCCGCGGGTCAGGCCCGGTACCAGCAGCCCGGCGAACAACGCCACCACCGCCGTGACTGTCACCGCCTGCCCTGCCAAGGCTTCCGAGACGCCGAGTTCGGCCGCCATCGGCGTCAACAAACTGGCCGGCAGGTACTCCGCCGTGAGTAATCCGAACACGCCCATCGCCAACGAAAACACCGCCATCCAGGCCGGTGTCGCGGGCGCAACATCTGCACCGGTTACGGCGTCACACACACAACTGCTCATCACTGGTCACCCTCCAAAAGTTATCGCGACCGCCAGTCTAGGTACGCAGGGCAGGATGATCTATGATGCAAAATCTTGAATCCTTTACCGAAACCCCGAAAATGATGCCTCCAGAACCGTTCGACGTGTCCTCTGACCTCATCAACGAGCTGCTGCGCGGCATGCGCCTGCGGGGCGTCGAGTACCGCCGCATCCAGGCCGGGCCGGCGTTTGGCCTGGGCTTTGCGGCCAAACCCGGGCATGCGTACTTCCACCTTGTCGCCGCCGGCGGCGTCACCCTGCGTACCGAGGACGGCACGCAGTACGAACTGACGCCGGGCAACGCCGTGTTCATCTCCCACGGGGGCGCCCATCAGTTGCTCTCCAGCCCGGAGGTGCCGGTGCAGGACATCGACAGCTTCAACGCCGCAGCCCTCGGCGATGCGGTGTGTGCCGTGGATGCCCGCGCCGATGCAGGCGTGGCTCAAAGCACCCTGCTCTTCAGCGGCTGCATGGAGTTTGAACTGGGGAGTTTGCACGGCCTTGGCCGCCTGATGCCGGACCTGATGCTGATCGACGCCAAGGGCCAGCGTTATCCGGGGCTGATGCCGATCCTGGCGGCCATGGAGCGTGAAGTCAGCAGCGCCCGCATCGGCTTCGCCGGCATACTGGCGCGCCTGGCGGACGTGGTGGCGGCCATGGTTGTTCGGGGCTGGGTCGAATGTGCCTGCGGGAATGCGTCCGGCCTGGTGGCCGCGCTACGCGACCCGCGCCTGGCCAAGGCCCTGCTGGCGTTGCACCAGCAGCCTGGGCGTGACTGGACGGTGGAAGAGCTGGCGGCGCAGTGTCATACCTCGCGCTCGGTGTTCGCCCAACACTTTCAAACCACAATCGGCACGCCACCGTTGCGCTACGCCACCGAACTGCGGATGCGCCTGGCCAGCCAGTGGCTGACGCTGGAGCGGCTGCCCATTGAAACCGTGGCGCAGCGCCTTGGCTATAACTCCCAGGCCGCGTTCAGCCGGGCATTCAAGCGCGTCACCGGGCAGCCGCCGGGGGCCAGCCGGAGGTCTTGAGCCGCTAGGAAAAGTGCGTGATCAACATTTCTCGCACTGCACTGACCAGCGAAGCCTCGCCCGGACGCGGCGGTAACAGGCTGAACTCGACATCGGGCAGCGCCGGAAGCGTTTGAATCGACCGGCATGCCTCGGCCCCGGCAGGCACGGCCGAGCTGTTCAGGCACGCCACGCCCAGCCCCGCCAGCAGTGCCGATTGCAGGCCCGCCACCCCGGACGCGGAATGCGCAATGACATACGGCACCCCGCGCGCATCCAGCAGGTCGATGGTGAACCGCTGCAAGCTGCAATCCTGGGGAAGTACCACCAACGGCAGCGGCGCCGCGAGTTGGTGCTGTGCGTCGAACCCACTGAGTGCCACCCACCGCAGGGCCTCTCGTCGTACGGGAATGCCTTCGGGAAGGCTGCGACCATCGAGGATGCGCATCGACAGGCCAATGTCGAATTCGCCGCTGTTGGCGCCCTTTTCGATTTGCAGGCTCTTGCGCACCGAAACATGCAACCGAAGCTGCGGATATCGCGTGCGCAAACCCTTCAACATGCCCGCGATGGCGCTCGGCAAAAAATAGTCGGTGATGGCCAGGCGCAGTTCGCCGCTCAAGGTTACGCCGCGCATATCCTCAAGCACGCAGTCACTCAGCGCGAGCAATTCACGCGCATGTGCCAGCAGGCGCTCTCCGGCAGGTGTGGGGCTCACGCCTTTTTTGCCGCGCTCCAGCAGCGTCACGCCGGTGAAGGTTTCCAGCTTGCGAAGTTGCTCACTGAGCGCGGACTGGGAACGGCACAGCTTGGGCGCGGCCGCCGAAAGGCTGCCGGATTCCAGGATGGTGACGAAGGAGCGCAGTTGCTCAAGGTCAAAGGGGCGCATGTCTAACCTGCGTTTTTTCCGATAGATATCATTATATCTTCCCGTTTTTCAGATCCGAATAATTTTCTTAATCTGGCACCTCACCCTACCCTTACGAGGAATTCGCCATGCCAGGCATCACCCTGAAAATCTCCGGAGAACGCAATCCCGAACTGGTCCGCCAGCTCGTCCCGCAGCTCACTGCACTGACCTGTGAAGTGCTCGAGAAACGCCCGGAGCAGACCTTGCTGATTCTCGATTTTGTGCCGCACGACCAGTGGTTCATTCATAACCGCTCGCTGGCCGAACACGGGCGCAACGCATTCCGCCTGGAAGTCACCGTGACCGATGAGACCAACACCAAGGCGCAAAAGGCGCGTTTTCATCGTGAGGCCTACACGCTGTTGGCGGAGTTGATCGGCAACCTGCACCCGCACTCCAATGTGCACATCATCGACTGCCGGGCCAGTGCCTACGGCTATGAAGGGGTGACTCAGGAGTACCGCTATCAACACACTTGATAGGCCGGGAAAAAGCCGCGCATGCATGTCGATCAGGTCAATGCGCGGCTCATCAAGTCCGTGAACAGTTGCAGAACCCGTTCATCATCCACGCCCAACAATCGGTCACCCACATAGCATTCGGTCTTGCACCATCCCGGTCCATGAACGACAGCACGCCCAGCCGCGACACCAGGTAACGCCCCGGCAAAAGGACCGTCGACGCGGGCTTTTATGACAAAAATTTCATACAGCTAAACTGTACAGTTTTTCTGCACGCATGCTAACGTCCGGGCATGAACAAACCTTCCATCACCTCCGAAACCCAATCCGCCGCCCTGGCTGCCGAGCTGCGCATCTCCCTGGGCAAGCTGATACGCCGGCTGCGGGAACAAACCCATCCGAACGATTTCACTTCCGCCCAGAAGTCGGTGCTGCTGCGCCTGGACCGAGACGGGCCCAGCACCGTCTCGGCCCTGGCCCGGGCGGAGAGCGTGCGGCCGCAGTCCATGCGCATCACCGTGGCCGGGCTGGAAACGATGAAAGCGATCAGGGGCAAACCCGACCCCAGCGATGGGCGCCAAACCCTGATCGAGCTGACTCCCGGCTTTCGTAAGCACCTGATCGCCAGCCGGGCAGCCAAGGACGATTGGCTGCTGCGGGCGCTGCAGGAGCAACTGTCTGCCGAAGAACAAGCTGAACTCGCGGCAGCGGTAAAGCTGCTGGAGCGCCTCGCCGACTTTTGAGCCACTTCTATCCGTTCGAGGACCTCCCATGGCCGTCACCTTGCTGGATCCCAACACCGCGCTGATCATCGTGGACTTGCAAAAAGGCATCGCCGAATACCCGTTCATCCACCCCATCGGCGCCGTGGTGGAACGCTCCCGTGCACTGCTCGACGCGTTCCGCGAGCGCGGCATGCCGGTGGTGCTGGTCAACGTCACAGGCTTCGCCCCCGGGCGCACCGAGCGGCCACGGCGCAGCGATGTATTTCCACCGGGATGGGCCGACCTGCTGCCCGAACTCGATCAGCAACCCGGCGACATTGGGGTGACCAAACGCACCTGGGGTGCCTTCGCCAGCACTGATCTTGAGGCGCAACTCAAAGCACGCGGCGTGACTCAAGTAGTGATCACCGGCGTTGCTACCGGAACCGGCGTGGAGTCCACCGCGCGCCAGGCCTACGAGGCTGGCTTCAATGTGACCCTGGCCGTCGATGCCATGACCGACGCGAACGCCGAGGCCCATCACTACAGCCTGAACCAGATATTCCCGAAGCTGGGGGAAACCGGCACGGCGCAAGAGATCATCGGCTTGCTTGAAACAAGGGGGGCGTGACGATGCAATGGCATGAGCTGGTATCTTATTTCTTCGGCGGCGTATTGCTCGCCAACGCGCTGCCCCATTGCCTCAGTGGTTTGATGGGCCAGTCCTTCCAGACGCCGTTTGCCAAGCCGCGCGGCCAGGGGCGGTCCTCCTCGACGCTGAATGTGCTCTGGGGTTTTCTCAACCTGGTGATCGGCTACGTGCTGGTCTGCCGGGTCGGGGACTTCGACCTCAAAAGCACCGCTGATGTGCTCGCCCTCGGGCTCGGGGCCTTGGCCCTGAGTGTATTCCTGGCGCAGCATTTCGGGCGCTTCAACGGTGGTCATTCCTCAGGGCCGGTGTGAGTTCGATGGGCATTTTCCGCTCGCTGCGCAGCGTCAACTACCGCATTTGGGCCGCCGGCGCCCTGGTGTCGAATATCGGCACCTGGATGCAACGCACGGCCCAGGACTGGCTGGTGCTGACCCAGCTCACGCCGCATAACGCGTCGGCCGTCGGCATCGTCATGGCGTTGCAGTTCGGGCCGCAATTGCTGTTGCTGCCCTGGACCGGATTCGCCGCCGATCACTACGACAAGCGCAAGCTGCTGATGGTCACCCAGGGCGTGATGGGCGTGCTGGCGCTGATGCTGGGGGTGTTTACCCTGACCGGCATCGTGCAGCTGTGGCACGTGTATGTGTTCGCGTTTTTGTCCGGCTGCGCCTCGGCCTTCGATGCACCGGTGCGGCAGATATTCGTGGCGGAGCTGGTGGGCGAAGCGGACCTGTCCAATGCCATCGCGCTCAATTCCACCTCGTTCAACATGGCGCGCATGATTGGCCCGGCGGTGGCCGGCGTGACCATCGCATCGGTGGGCACCGGCTGGGCGTTCCTGCTCAATGGCGCGAGTTTTTTCGCGGTGCTGGCCTCGCTGTTTCTGCTGCGGGTTTCCGGCCTGCACACCAGCCTGCGGGCGCTGCGCACCAAGGGCAGCCTGACTGAAGGCCTGCGTTATGTGTGGGCGCGGCCGGACCTGATGGCGATCCTGATCATGCTGTTCTTGATCGGCACCTTCGGCATGAATTTTCCGATCTTCATCTCGACCATGGCCGTCACCGTGTTCCACGCCGATGCCCGCGGCTATGGCCTGCTGACGTCGACCCTGGCCATCGGCACCGTTGCCGGGGCGCTGCTCGCAGCCGGTCGCGAGCGGCCACACTTCAAGGCGTTGTTGATCGGCGCGCTGGTGTTCGGGGTGGGCTGCACGCTGGCGGCGATTGCCCCGAACTATTGGTTGTTCGCCGGGGCGCTGGTGATCATCGGCGTGGGCGCGCTGACCTTCAGCAACACCACCAACAGCCTGATGCAACTCACCACCGAACCCTCCATGCGCGGCCGGGTAATCGCCCTGCGGGTGGGCGTGGCCCTGGGCGGCACACCGATTGGCGCACCGATTGTGGGCTGGGTGGCCGACCATCTTGGCCCGCGCTGGGCGTTGGCGGTCGGCGCGGCCTCGGGCATCCTGGCGGCCGGCGTGGCGGTGTACACCATGACGCGCAAGCTGGATCGGCCTAAAAATATGTGATGGGCAACACAGCTCCCACAGTTGATCTTCGCAGGCTCGCACAGTTGATCGTTCCCACGCTCTGCGTGGGAATACATCCTGTGACGCTCCGCGTCACCATTGCGCAGGACTTGAACCTTGCATCGTCAGCTGGACGCAGAGCGTCCGAGACGGCGTTCCCACGCAGAGCGTGGGAACGATCATCTCGATCCGACAAAATCCTGCGTAGGAGCTGTCGAGCTTTAGCGAGGCTGCGAAGAGGCCCTGTCAGGCAATAAAGATGTCGCCTGCCAGTCCGCCATCGCAGCCTCGCTAAAGCTCGACAGCTCCTACAGTGGACCTCTCGCGTATCATCACCCTCCTCGCTCCTCAAGGAATCCCCATGTCTTCAAGCAAACGCGACAGCGCACGCATCGAACGTCGCCTGGTCGCGACCCTGACCGAAGCCTGTGAGATCGCGAAAGCCGAAATCACCGGCTTCGACTGGCTGACCCACGAAGTCGACTACCAGGCCTTTGCCCAAAGCCTGCTGGTCATCTGGGTATTCGATACCAGGGCGAACCGGGAACTGGCCCTTTCTACCGGACTGGACCTGCGCATGCGCGAACTGACGGCCACCGCGCTGGAGGATGCCGGGGTGGATCGCCCTTCTTCGCACCGCTACGTGCGCTTCGACTCCGAGGAAGAATGCCACCTGCAGCATGGCGGCAATTGGCGCCTGCGCCTGCTCAAACTGTATGCGGTAAAGGGGTAAAGCCTTGGCTAAAGATATCGAGAACCCGTGCGTCTCAACCTGCCAGCTCAGTGGTGAGCTGTGCGTGAGTTGTGGACGCACCAAGGACGATATTCGTAAATGGAAAAAGATGAAGCGGCCAGAGAAGATGGCCGCTGTGCAGCGCGCAACGTTGCGCTTGAAGACGTTGAAAAAGGGCAAGTGACGCACCCGGTTTCAGGCCGTCAAGTACGCCCGACGGACCCCGTCACCGGCAAATTCCCGAGCAACTTGAGCCCGGTGGTTTTCACAAACGTCGCGTAGTCCATCGGCTTCTCGATACGGGTTTCAGCGTTGGGCAGAACATACGCCCAGGCGCGCTTGGACGACACGTCGTAAACCAGCTTGAACAGGCGAGTCGGCACCCAGACCTTGTTGTCGCCAATGGTGCTGTAGCCCGGGTCAAACAACGGGCCGGTGAACACGAACACATTGCCGTCGGCGCGCTTGGCAAACTTGCGCACGTCCGCCTCGACCTTGCTCCAGATCTTGCGGTTGTTGGTCGGGTCTTGCGGGACCATGTTCGACAGCGCAAAGGACTGGGCCATGGCGTTGGTGCTCGGCGCATCCGCCGCCGGGGATTGATGGCCACGGTCCACGGCCGGGTGTTGGCCACGGTAGTCGCTCAACTCGGCGCGCGCGCCTTTGGGAATACGCGGGTCGGGGTAGAACTGGTTGGTGCGTTCTTCGCCTTTGGCATCCTTCAACTGGCCGGCATTCAGGCGTTCGACCACCACCAGCGGGGTCTTGCTGGTTTGCGAGTACAGCACCGCGAAATTATCGGAACACAGCGCCAGGGGTTTCATGGTGGCCGGCACGGTGGCCGTGTTGATCGGTTGTGCGGCCGGGAACAGGTCGGCGCAACTGTCGAACGATGGCTTTTTCTGTTGGCTTGAATACAGACCCAGGGCCGCGCCCTGACTGATGGAGCCCGAGCGAGAGGTATGGGATTGAGGTGGTGTGATGAGGTCCAGCAGGCCACGGGCTTGCGCCCCGGTGGAGAGCAAAACAAGGGCCGACAGCCCAACTGCAATTTTGCGTAGGTGCATGGGTTAAATCTTCAAAGTTCGATTGCGGGGCTTATGGACCCATGGATGTGACTTTAGTGCGAAGCAGCGCTGCAAAATACCCTGAACACGGTTTACGTAAGTGACTGATAGGTTTGAAGATAAGCTCGCAGCATGCGGGTCACCTGCTGTTCCAGGCCGGCTTCAAAGGCCGCAGATGCATTGCCTTCAAGCAACGCCCGAACCGGTCCCACCACCGCGCTGAGCGAGATGGCGGCGGTAAGGGATGGGTCTTCAAAACGCGCATCCGACGCCGTCGCCAACATCGCTGCAATCGCGGCCACCACCCGCTTGTTGATCCGCGCCACAAGCTCCGCACCGCCCCGCTCACCTGCGATGGCATACAGGGCTTTGGACGCCGTCGGGTCCATCAGCTTCACGGCGAGAAAAGCCGTGACAAACCCCGATGCCATTTCCGCCACCGTGGTGCCCTGGTGTTGATCGCACGCCTGCTCGACGGTCTCGGCCACCTGCACCAGATGCTTCTCCAATACCGCAGCAAGCAGTGCATCGCGGTTCGGATAGTACTGATAGAGACTGCCCACCGACATGCCCGCCCGCTCGGCCACGCGGGTCGTGGTGCAGCGCACCAGGCCCTGAGCGGTCAAAACCTGAAGGGTTGCCGTGTGCAGCGCTTCCACCGTCGCCGCCGACCGGGCCTGGACCGCTGATTTTCTTGGCTTTAACGACGCTTTGAGAGGGCTCATGGAATGCGAATTCTAAACCTGAAGGATCCTTCATATTATAGGCTTCCTCCCGTCAAGCAAGAGCTCCGACCATGACCACCAGCACATTCAATCTCGGCGATCGCACCGTCAACCGCATCGGCTACGGTGCCATGCAACTGGCCGGCCCAGGCGTGTTTGGCCCGCCCAAGGACCGTGATGCAGCGCTGGCCTTACTGCGCGAGGCCGTCGCTTGCGGCGTGAACCATATCGACACCAGCGACTTCTACGGGCCGCATGTCACCAATCAGATTATTCGTGAGGCACTGCACCCGTATAAAGACGATCTTACGATCGTCACCAAGGTAGGCGCCCGCCGTGGCGACGATGGCGCCTGGTTCAACGCTTCGTCGAAGGCCGAGCTGACCCAGGCCGTGCACGACAACCTGCGCAACCTGGGCCTGGATGTGCTGGACGTGGTGAATGTGCGGGCCATGCACGGCGTGATGGGCACTGCCGAAGGCTCGATCGAGGAACCCCTGAGTGCCATTGCCGAGCTGCAACAACAGGGCCTGATACGCCATATCGGCATCAGCAACGTTACCCCGACGCAGGTCGCCGAGGCGCGAAAAATCGTGCGCTTCGTGTGCGTCCAGAACCTGTACAACATCGCCCACCAACACGATAACGCGATGCTCGACGAATTGGCCCGGGACGGCATCGCCTATGTGCCATTCTTCCCGCTGGGCGGATTTTCGCCAGTGCAGTCAGCGGTGTTGTCGAACGTTGCACAGCGCCTCGGCGTCACCCCGATGCAACTGGCCCTGGCATGGCTGCTGCGCCGTTCCCCGAATATCCTGCTGATCCCGGGAACGTCCTCGGTCACCCATCTACGGGAAAACATCGCGGTGGGCGAGCTGGATCTTTCGGACGAGGTACTCGCAGAGCTGAACACCCTCGCAGGCTGACCCTCACGCCAGCAGTTCTGCGATCCACCGCGCCTGCTGGGCGACCTCTTGCACCTTGTCCTCGGGCACCGCTTGCCGCGCCTGGGCGAAGTCGCTCAGGGTCTGCTGTTTGTGGCGCAGGATGCGCTGCCACTTGAGCAGGAATTCCGGGCTGCGGGCCTGCATTTGCAGCGGGCCGAAGTACAGTTCTTCGGCGGTGTAGGTCACAGGCCCGGCGTGCTCGGCAACGATGATTTCGTAGAAGAAGCGATTTTCCCGCAGCAGCTCTTCGCACACGATGTGGTAGCCGTTCTCCATCAACCACTGGCGCAACGGTTGCTCGCCGCCGTTGGGCTGCAGCACCAGGCGCTCCTCGCCACTGAGACGCGCCTTGTCGCTGTCGAGGATGTCGCGGATGGTCTCGCCGCCCATGCCGCAGATGCTGATCGCGTTGATCCCGTCTCCCGGCTCGATCGCCGCCAGGCCACTGGCCAGGCGTACGGTGATGTGTTGCTCCAGCTCGTTCTCGCGCACCGTGCGCTCGGCTGCGCGAAACGGCGTCAGGGCCACCTCGCCCGCCACCGCCGCCACGATGGCGCCGCGGCGCATCAATGCCACCGGCAGGTAGCCGTGGTCGGAGCCGATATCCGCCAGGCGCGCCCCGGCGGGGACGTGCGTCGCCACGCGCTCAAGGCGCATGGACAATGTGTGTTCGTTCAACTGACGTTCCTTTTCGGTAATACCCTGGCCATTGTATTGCGGGTTCTTCAAAGAGGAACGTCACTTTGGTGAACGCCGTCAATCAGTGGCCGCCAGCCTTACCAGTTCCTTGCGCAACAGCGAACGATCCAGCACCGCCATCCCGGCCTGCCAGTCGATGGAAAGCAACTGGCTCAGTTTTTCCTGGCTGACCTTGGGCTCAGCCAGGAAATAACTTCTGCACTCGCGGATACTGATGAGATTCACCAGCCAGTCCTCCCCCTGCGCCGCCAGCCAATCAGCGATGGTCGAGCGATGCTTTCGGATCAGCGCACCGGCATCCCACACCGTCATCTGCGCAAAAACCTGCGGCAGGTTGCTGTCGGCTTTCAGCCACTTCAGGTCACCCGCCAACGCGCCTGCAAGGTCTGACTCGATAGTGGCCTGGCACTCGGAGAAATACCGCTCAGGCCAGCCCGCCGCGAGTTTCGCCAGCAGCGCGAGGGTTTCATAAGCCCGAACATCCGCCGCGGTGGTCAACTGCCCGGTAAAATTCAGGGTATTGTCCAGGATTGCCGTGGCCAGCAGCGCGGCACTGTGCTCACTGATCAGCGGCAACAAACCGGCCGCTTCCCAACGCAGGAAAACCTGCGTCGCTGCTGCACCGATCAAACGGATGTCTGCGGCACTTCCCAGCCTCTGCGCCCAATAGGTTTCAAACCCCGGGTGATGGTCAATCACCTCCACCACCTGATCGAGCACGACCACCGGGTCGAAGTGGTGGAAGTCCGAGATATCCACCATCACAAACTCATCGCCGGGCTCGGGTCGGTAGTCATCCAGTGACGATCGCCAGCCGAGCACGGTCCTGGAGATGCTGGCATTCAGTGGAGCACTGCTGACGGCACGCGCCTCGATTCCCTGACGATTCAACAACTCGGCATACGCAATGCAGCAGGCGTATGCATCGATGTCCAGATACGCCGAGCCGGAGGTGACTACCCTCATCGGAAAAACTCCATGATTTCATATTTTTGGCAGGCAAATTTCACACGCCTTTATGACGAAAACATGACTAAATGGACAGAACAACCCTGGAGATTCGAGCAATGACGTCATTTCGCGTTCGCGAGCTGAGCAGTACGGACACTGAAGCATTGCTGGCCTTCGAAGCCCGTAACCGTGACTGGTTCGAGTCGCATATCGAGGCGCGCGACCCATCGTTTTACTCGGTGCAGGGCGTCGCCGAGCATATTGACGGTTATCTATCTGGCCTGGCCACCGGCACATGGCACCCGTTCGTGATCGAAGACGCCAGCGGCGAAATCGTCGGTCGCGCCAACCTGAAAAGCATCGACTCGCCAAAGGGCTCTGCCGAAGTCGGCTACCGCGTGGGTGAGCGCTCGTGCGGGCAAGGGCTGGCAACCCTGGCGCTGAACCATCTGATCCGCGAGGCACAGGCGCGCTGGGCACTGACCCAACTGGTGGCGTACGTGTACCCCGAGAATGTGGGCTCACAAAAAGTCCTGACCCGCTGCGGTTTCGTGCCCGACCAGCCCGCACCGGACGGCAAGCCCCAGGGCGAAAACCGCTTTGTCCTGACATTCCAGGCCTGAAGAGCCGACCCGCCGGCGAACCTTTACCCGGTAAACACCGTCCGAGCTAGGGCATTGATGTTTACCGCTCGCCGCGAGGTTTCCGTTTGAAAGCTGCCATCATCAAAAAATACCGCCTGATCATCAAGACCATGGGCTATGTAGGCTGGGCGCTGTTCTGGCTGCTGCTCTGGGATATCGCCGTCACCGTGGACTTCATGCTGTTCCTCAACAGCAAGATCAACCTGCCGCTGATGCCGCTCACCCTGCTCGGCTCGGCGCTGGTGGTGCTGATCAGTTTCCGCAACAGCAGCGCCTACAACCGCTGGTGGGAGGCACGCACGTTGTGGGGGGCGATGGTCAACAATTCCCGCAGCTTCGCCCGGCAAGTGCTGACGCTGCTGGATGACCCGGACAATGAGGTCAACCCGATAAAGGCGACCTTGCTGCGCCGTCACGTGGCGTATGTGAACTGCCTGGCGGCGCACTTGCGGGGCCAGCCTTGCCCGGAAGAAATCCGCGCCTTCCTGCCGGCCAACGAGTTCGCCCGCAGCACCAGTACCAATAACTTTTCCAACGACATCATCAACGGCTCCGCAGCCCTGCTGGCCCAGGAATACAAGGCCGGGCGCCTGGACAGCATTCGCCTGGCACGGTTGGAGTCGACTCTGGTGGATTTGTCCAACAGCCAGGGCGGCATGGAGCGCATCGCCAATACGCCGCTGCCCTACCCTTACGTGTATTTCCCGCGGCTGTTCATCTCGCTGTTCTGCCTGATCGTGCCGGTGGGCCTGGTGGAATCCCTGGGCTGGTTCACCCCGCTGGCGTCCACGGTGGTGGGCTTCATGCTGCTGGCCATCGAACGCATCGGCACCGATTTGCAAAGCCCGTTCCGCGACAGCGAGCACCAGATCCAGATGGAAGCCCTTTGCGAAACCATCGAGAAAAACCTGCAGTCGATGCAGCGTGATTCCCTGGGGGGCGAGCGGATCAGTTAATCCACCGGTGCGCCCTCGCCGCGAGCATAAACGGTCGGCGACTGCCCGGCATACCGGGTAAACGCCACGCTGAAGGCACTGGCGGAGCCATAGCCGACCTGCTCGGCAATGTCGGCGATACCGCCTGCCTGATTGCGCAGCAGCTTCTTCGCCAGCGCCATGCGCCAGGCCAACAGGTACGCCATCGGGGCGACACCCACGGCGCGGTTGAAGCGTTCGAAAAACGTCGAGCGCGACAGTGCGGCGTGTTTTGCCAGTTCCGCCACCGTCCAGGCCCGCATGGGTTGTTCGTGCAGCAGGCGGATAGCGACCGCCAGTCGTTCGTCAGACAAGCCCTGCAGCAACCCGGGGGATGCCCTCGTACTGCCTGTCGAGCGCAAGGCTTCGATCAGCAACACTTCCAGCAACCGATCCAGAATCACTTCCCGTGCAGGCCGCTGGCTGCGTGACTCCTCACCCACAAGATGGACCAGGGTTGCCAGTCTCGGCTCCCCGCGCACATGCACCAGCTCGGGCAGTAACGACACCAGCAAGGCTGCGTCGGGTGAGGCAAACGCACAATGCCCGACCAACAAGCGAATATCCGCCGGCCCGCTCTGTTCGCCAATCCGGAACTCCCCATCAGGCTGCACAACGGGTGTGGTTTCCGGCAGTTCCAGGTCAACGGCACTCGACATGCCGGACACCCGGGAAGCCGGAATCAACACAAAATCCCCGGCCTGCAAAGGTACCGCCGGCCTGCCGTCGAAGGTCAGCCAGCATTGGCCTTCAAGCACCGCGCAGTAAAACGGCTGACCATTGTGGGCCCGCTGCACGCGCCAGGCACCGGCGCCGCTGACCACTTTGTAAAAGCCTGCGGTGGGTTGCAGCAATGTGACGATCTCGGCCAGCGGGTCGACCATGACCGGACTCCTGCAAATGAAATTTGGACTTTGAAGCATAGCAAGTCCAATCAACGCGGCCTATCGTTTTACGACCCTCACCACTGGCAGGAACGTCCATGAATACTGTATTGATCACCGGCTGCTCGTCCGGCTTCGGCCTGGAAATCGCTCGCTACTTCCTGGCCCGGGACTGGAAGGTCGTCGCCACCATGCGTACGCCCCGGGAAGACCTTCTACCGCCTTCGGAGCACCTGCGGGTGCTGGCGCTTGATGTGAGTGACGAGGCCAGCATCCAGCAGGCCATCGAAGCCGCCGGGCCGGTTGATGTACTGGTCAACAACGCCGGGATCGGCCTGCTGGGTGCGGTCGAAGGCATCAACATGCAAACGATCCGCGAGGTATTCGAAACCAACACCTTCGGTACCATCGCGATGACCCAGGCCGTGCTCCCGCAATTTCGTGAGCGCAAGGCCGGCGTGGTAATCAACGTCACCTCCAGTGTGACCTTGCTACCGTTGCCGTTGCTCGCCGTATACACCGCCAGCAAATGCGCAGTGAACGGCTTCACCGAATCCCTGGCGTTGGAACTGGCGGCGTTCAATGTACGCGCCAACCTGGTATTGCCAGGGCGCGCACCGACCACCCGCTTCGGCGAAAACGCCCGCAACCGCATCCTGATTCCCGAGGCTTACGCAGGCCTGGCGGAACGCATATTTGCCGCCTGGGGGGAGCCTTCCGAGGTCACGTTGGCCGAGGATGTGGCTGAAGCCGTATGGCGCGCGGCGACTGACCCAAACAGCCCGATGCGTATCCCGGCCGGGGCGGATGCGGTGGCGTTGTCCCGGTAAGGCGCTGGCCGTTAACAAAAAAATCCAGCCAGTGGTGAATTATTCAGTGTCCGCATGTATCTGACCCATTAAGCGCATGCCACCAAAACAGTGGCATCGAAATGGACCTGCGGCTGAGTATTCCCATGAAATCACGCAAGAAAACCGTCAATCCGATTGGATTGGATGACATCACCATCGTCGACGACGCCAAGATGCGCAAGGCGATCACCGCCGCTGCGCTGGGCAATGCCATGGAGTGGTTCGACTTCGGGGTGTATGGCTTTGTCGCCTATGTGCTGGGCAAGGTGTTCTTCCCCGAAGCGTCTCCCAGCGTACAGATGATCGCGGCCCTGGCGACCTTCTCGGTGCCGTTCCTGATTCGCCCGCTGGGCGGCCTGTTCTTTGGCCGGCTGGGGGACAAATACGGCCGGCAAAAGGTCCTGGCGGCGACCATCGTGATCATGTCCCTGAGCACTTTCGCCATCGGACTGATCCCCTCCTATGACTCGATCGGCATCTGGGCGCCGATCCTGTTGCTGCTGGCCAAGATGGCCCAGGGCTTCTCGGTGGGCGGTGAGTACACCGGGGCCTCGATCTTCGTCGCCGAATACGCCCCGGACCGCAAGCGCGGCTTCCTCGGCAGTTGGCTGGACTTCGGCTCCATCGCCGGCTTCGTGCTCGGCGCGGGCGTGGTGGTGCTGATTTCGGCGGTGATCGGCGAAGACGCCTTCCAGTCCTGGGGCTGGCGCCTGCCGTTCTTCCTCGCCCTGCCGCTGGGCATGATCGGGCTCTACTTGCGTCATGCCCTGGAAGAAACACCGGCCTTTCAACAGCACGTGGAGCAACTCGAACAAGGTGACCGCGAAGGCCTGGCGGGCGGCCCGAAAGTCTCGTTCAAGGAAGTCGCCACCAAGCACTGGCGCAGCCTGATGACCTGTGTCGGCGTGGTGGTGGTGACCAACGTCACGTACTACATGCTGCTCACCTACATGCCGAGCTACCTGTCGCACAACCTGCACTACAGCGAAAACCACGGCGTGTTGATCATCATCGCGATCATGGTCGGCATGTTGTTCGTGCAGCCGATGATTGGCTTTGTCAGCGACAAGATCGGGCGCAAACCCTTCATTCTGTTCGGCAGCATCGCGCTGTTCTTTCTCGCCATTCCGGCGTTCATGCTGATCAACAGCGGCAAGCTCGGGCTGATTTTCTCGGGGCTGCTGATCATTGCGGTGGTGCTCAACTTCTTTATCGGCGTGATGGCGTCCACCCTGCCGGCGATGTTCCCTACCCACATCCGCTACAGCGCGCTCGCCAGCGCCTTCAACATCTCGATCCTGATTGCCGGCCTCACGCCAACCGCCATGGCCTGGCTGGTGGAGACCACCAACAACCTGTACATGCCGGCCTATTACCTGATGGTGTTCGCCGTGCTGGGGCTTTTCACCGCCCTGACCATGAAGGAAACCGCCAATAAACCCCTGCGCGGTGCGGCACCGGCGGCGTCGGATATCGAGGAAGCCAAGGAGCTGCTGCAGGAGCACGAAGATAATATCGAGCAGAAGATCGAAGATATCGACGCGCAAATCGCCGAGCTGGAAGCCAAGCGTGAAAACCTGGTGCAGCAACATCCACGCATCAACTGACGCAACATATTTGGAAACGAATAGCGGGTGAACTAACGCGCAAGCAGCACGCTCCTTCCTTAAGCGCAGTCAGCGCGGCCCTGATGAGCCTCATCAGGGCCGCTCAACGATAAGGAGCCGCCCGTGACCGACACCACCACCCTCACCTACCGCTGCACGCCTGGCCCGCTTCACGCGACCTTGCTGGCCGGTACCGTCCCGCTGTTTCTCGGCGCCCTGCTGAGCGACATTGCCTACTACCAGACCTACCAGATCCAATGGAGCAACTTCGCCGCCTGGCTGATCGCCGGCGCCCTGCTGTTCTGCGGGCTGGCGGGGTTGTTTGCACTGGTCAACCTGCTGCGTGCCGACCGCAAGGCCGGGCGCCCCACGGTGTACTTCCTGCTGTTGCTGGTGACCTGGGCGCTGGGCCTGGTAAATGCCTTTGAACATGCGAAGGATGCCTGGGCCGTGATGCCTTCGGGCCTGGTGCTGTCTGCCGTCGTGACCCTGCTGGCCTGCGTGACCACGTGGGTCGGGCTGACCAACCTGCGCTCGGGAGGTGCCCAATGAAGCCTTCCAGCACGCTGACCGTTTTAAGCATGGCGGTGCTGTTGAGCGCCTGCGGTGGCGAAGCCGACAGCACTCAAGCTCGCGGCCCCGACCCCAAGCTGCCGGAACCCCAGCGCGGCCTGTTGCCCAGCATGAAGATCGCCGAACCGGTGGCCTGGGGCGAGCAGAAACCTACGGTGCCCGAGGGTTTCAGCATCACGGCCATCGCCACCGACCTGCGGATCCCGCGCCAGACCCTGGTGCTGCCCAACGGCGACATTCTCGTCGCCGAAGGCCGGGGCGGCAGCGCAGCGAAACTCAAGCCCAAGGATGTGATCGCCAGCGTGATCAAGGCCGAGGGCAACACCAAGGTCAAGGGCGGCAATCGCCTGACCCTGCTGCGCGATGCCGACGGTGACGGCACCTACGAGTTGAAAACCGTATTCGCCGAAAACCTCAACGCGCCCTACGGCCTGGCCTTTGCCGACGGCAAGCTGTACGTGGCGAACCAGAATGCGCTGGTGCGCTTCGACTACGAAGACGGCCAGACCAAGGCCGGTGGCCCGCCCACCACCGTCACCGAGCTGCCCGCCGCGATCAATCACCACTGGACCAAATCCCTGGCGATCAGCCCCGACGGCCGCTCGCTGTATGTGGGCATCGGGTCCAACAGCAACATCACCGAACGCGGCATGGAGGTCGAGATCGACCGGGCGATGGTCTGGCAGATCGACGCCGCCACCGGTGCCCACAAGCCTTATGCAACCGGTTTGCGCAACCCGACGGCATTGACCATTCAACCGGGCTCCGGGCAGGTGTGGGCGGTGGTCAACGAGCGGGATGAACTGGGGCCGGACCTGGTGCCGGATTACCTGACCTCGGTGCGCGAAGGCGAATTCTACGGCTGGCCCTACAGCTATTGGGGCCAGAACGTCGACACCCGCGCCCAACCGCAGAACCCGGCCAAGGTCGCCGCCGCGATCAAGCCGGATTACAGCCTGGGTTCCCACGTCGCCGCGCTGGGCGTCGACTTTTCCATCCCGGCCATGGGCGAGAAATATGCCGACGGCGTCTTCGTCGGCGAGCACGGCAGCTGGAACCGGGACAATCCGGTGGGCTACAAGGTGATCTTCGTGCCGTTCAGCAATGGCCAGCCTGCCGGTGAGCCGCTGGACTTCGCCACGGGTTTCCGCGGGGACGATGGCAAGACTCGCGGGCGGCCGGTGGGGGTCACGGTTGATCCGAAGGGTGCGCTGATCATTGCCGATGACCTGGCCAACACGGTGTGGAGGGTGACGCGCAATAAATAAGGCCTGAAGCGGCCGATGTGGTTGCCTTCCTGTGGAGCGCGGCGGTACCTTCGCCGCACTCACGAACAGGAAGGTAACCGCAATGCCAGACACCACCGACAACGGCTTCTATGATCGCGCGGACGCGCACATCGAGCTGTCCAACGAGCAGTTCAGGGCGTTCGCCGACCTGGGCAAAGTCAGCGCCTCGATGATGTTCGGCACCACACGCTTCAATGCCTGGGTCAGCGCACGCAGCTTTAAATCCGGCGAAGAAATGGCCCAGGCCCGTGAGGCGATGCTGAAGTATTTCTGTGATCAGTACCGGATGATGCTTGAGGATAATCTTGATGATCACATCAACAATTTCAGCAAGTACATGCTCGTTAAGGGCAGTTGAACCCGCCCGCACAGGGCGGTGTGTCGACCTGTGATACCCGGCGCTCAAATTGCAACGAAGTGGCCCGCGGCGACCTCGCGGTAACTGATCGGCGGAGCCTTGTAGCCCACCTCGTAAATCCTGCTGGGCACGCTCTCCTCCATCAGGCTGAACGGCTTTCTGGGCACGTTCAGGTCCGCCGAGGGCACCGCGCTCAGCAACCTTTGGGTGTAAGGGTGCTGAGGCTGCTCGAACACTGACTGGCGTGGCCCGATCTCAACGATGCGTCCGTGGTACATCACCCCGACCCGGTGGCTGACCCGCTCGACCACCGCCAGGTCATGGGAAATAAACAGAAATGAAATGCCCATCTCGCGCTGCAGGTCCTGCAGGAGATTAATCACCTGGGCTTGAATGGACACGTCCAGCGCCGAGACGGCTTCATCGGCGATGATCAGCTTCGGAGACAGAGTCAGCGCCCGCGCGATGCAGATCCGCTGTCGCTGCCCACCCGAGAACTCGTGCGGATAGCGTTGTGCATGCTCCGCCGACAGCCCCACCTTCTCCAGCAATATTCGCACCTGCTTTCGTGCTTGCGCGCCATGTGCAATGCCATGAACATGCAGCGGCTCCAGCAGGCTGTTCTCGATCGTGAGACGCGGGTTCAGGGATGCATAGGGATCCTGGAAGACCATCTGGATATCGCGGCGCAGCGAGTTCATATCGCTCTTGTTCAACGTCGTAAGGTTCTTGCCACCGAAAACGATATTCCCGCCCTGTATCGGCATCAGCCCGGCAATCGCACGAGCGCTGGTAGATTTCCCGCACCCGGACTCGCCCACCAGGGCCAGCGTTTCACCTGAGTAGATATCAAAGTCGATGCCTTCGACGGCATGCACACGGCGCCGGACCTTCCCGAGGAGACCACCTTTGAGGTCGTACCGAATGGACAACGACTCGACTCTGAGCACCGGCGGACTCTGGTAGTCCGGGGCCACGCCAGGCGCAGGTTCTGCACCCGCTGCGACGTCATCATCGATCAAGGCAAATTTTGCGGGAAGTTGAGTGCCACGCATTGAGCCGATTTTTGGAACAGCCGCCAGCAATGCCCGGGTGTAGGGCTGCTTGGGCTCCTGCAGCACTGCCCTTGCCGGACCTTGCTCAACGGTCTCGCCTTTCTTCATCACCATCACATGGTCTGCGACTTCCGCCACCACGCCCATATCGTGGGTGATAAAGATCACACCCATGGCCAGGCTATCTTGCAGCTCCTTGATAATCCGCAGGATCTGCGCCTGCACCGTCACATCCAACGCTGTGGTCGGCTCGTCGGCGATCAGCAGTGTGGGCTCGCAGACCAGCGACATCGCAATCATGATCCGTTGGCGCATGCCGCCGGAAAGCTCATGGGGAAACCGGTTCATGACCTGCTTCGCATCCGGAATACGCACCAGGTCCAGCATGCGTAATGCCTGGGCTTCGGCTTGCGCACGGCTGCACCGCTGATGCAGCAAGATGCCTTCGATGAGTTGCGCGCTGATCTTGAAGACCGGATTCAGCGAAGTCATGGGCTCCTGAAAGATCATCGACATGGACGAGCCCCGCAGTGTGCGCATGACAGACTCGGGCGCCGCCACCAGGTCGACAATCTGGTTATTCCTGGTTTGCAGCTCCATCGAGCCCGAAAGCACCCGTCCGCCGGCGCGCTTGATCAGGCCCATCATCGCCATTGAGGTGACGGATTTGCCGGAGCCGGACTCACCCACGATCGCCAGCGTCTGACCGCGCATCACCTCGAAGGACACATCGCGCACCACCGGCGTCTCGCGCCCTCTGGTGCCGAAGCCGACACTCAGGTTTTTCACCCGGGCTACCAAATTCTCGTTCATGAGGCGCTCCTTTAATCGACGATCGCCGAGATGGCCGCGTCAAGGTCGGCACGGGATTGATCGACCTTGCGCCGGCTCTGCGCAACCCACTCACGGTCCTGCTCCAGCTCGTTCTGGGCGATCGACAATAATCGCCGGACCTCGTCCGGGCCGACGCCGCCCGCGGAAGTGCGGGTCTCGACAAAACGGCGCGGGTTCAAAGCATCGCGGACCTGGGCATCCGAGTAGCCCAGGGTTGAGCCGACAGTTTCCACGCTGGCTTGATCCAGTGCGGCGCCGGTCACCCCGGCAGGAGCCACGCCCTCGTACAGGCAGTTACGCACCAGGCGGGCCACGATGTGGTGGACCTGGCGGAAAGAGATGCCCCGGTCCCGAACGATCACATCGGCGAGGTTGCTGGCGGTGCACCAACTCCCGGAGAGCAGGGCTGTCATCCGGTCCTCATGCACCACCAGGGTTTCAATGATGCCGGTAAACAGGTCCAACATGCCTTCGGTGGTGGCCAGCGCATCATGGATCAACGGCAGGTCGCGCATCGCCTGGTCGCCGGTGCCTTCGGACCGGAAAGTGGCCAGGGCCGTGCTGAGCCAGGTCACCGATCCACCTGCAGCTTTCTTGATGGTTTCCAAGCCGCTGGGGTTTTTCTTCTGCGGGAAAATACTGCTGGTGCCGCAATAGCCGTCGTGGCTTTCCACCGTTCCAAATTCGACGCTCGACCAGATATGCAGGTCGGTTGCCAGGTCGTTCAGGTCGGCCATGACAAAGGACAATGCGCCAATCGTCTCTGCTGCGTACCATGCTTCGCGGCCCAGCTTGGAGTTTTCTACCAGGCTGTCGAACCCCAACAGGTGCGTGGTGCGCCCACGGTCCAGCGGCCAGGACGTGCCGGCCAGGCCGACGGCACCAAGGGGGTTGCGATTGACCCGGGTGTAAGCGTGCATCAAGCGGCTGAAGCTGTCGTGCAGCCTCGACGTAAAACTCAAAAGGTAGTGGCCGAACACCCAGGGCTGGGCATGCTGCATATGGGTGTAGCCGGGCATGATGGTGCCCGAATGCGTGGAGGCCTTCTGAATCAACGCCACCTGGAACTCATTGATACGGTCCAGCACCGCCAGGATGCGCTTGCGGTCGTACAGGCGGCGTACCGTTGCCCCTTGGTCTATCCGGCTGCGGCCGGTGTGCATCTGCCCGGCCGAGTCTTCGCCGATCCGGGAGAAAAGGTACGATTCAACCTGAAGCAGGAAGCTGCCTTTCTTTACATCAAACGGGAAGTCGGCGGGAACCATGTCCCGAATCAACCGCAGCTCCGCGAGGATGGCTTGCCCGACCGACACAGAAAGAATCTGCTGTTCAACCAGCATCACGGTGTGCGCCAGGTCCACTTCGACAAACTCGTGAAACTGACGTTTCTCGGTCTCAAGTGCCGGAATATCATGGTACTTGACCATGCGTTCAGCGGGAGGAGCACTCAGGCGAGCGTCGGTTAACAGTGTTTCGTTGGCATGTAAATTCGACATTTAAATCACCGCTCAATAAGTTCTACATTCGTCAAATCGATGGTCCCTTCATAATCGACATCCAGGCCATTCAACGCTTTACGCACACCAATTATTTGCTCCTGGTCAAACAGCGGCAGATTGTCCGGGTCTTGTTCCCATAGAATCTGCTGAATCTGGCCGTAATAGGACATGCGTGTTTTTTCATCCAGTTCACGCGAGGCCAACTGAAGTAATTTGTCTACCTGAGGGTTGCTGTAACCCGTGAGATTCTGCGGGTCGCCGCTGGACAACTTTCGACGCAAACGAATATCCGCGTCAGATATGCCCGTTCCCAGTAACCACATGTTTGCGTCATTGCTACCTTTGCCCGTGCCCTTGCCCGGCTCGGGGCGATACAAGTTCTTTTGATACGTTGCCCATTCCCATACCTTAAACTCGGTCTTCAGCCCCACGGCGTTAAGATAGCCTTGGACAACTTCCGAGACCTGGCGATCTTTGGTATAGCGTCCCGCCGGGGTCCATATAACTACGGTGCCTGGATAACCGCCTGGATATACCTCGTTAATTATTTTTCTTGCCGCATCAGGGTCGTACTTCACCGGAGGGAATTCACGTCGGGCTTGCGTACCCTCCGGAAATGGGCCAGTGGGTACTTTTCCATATCCCAACAACACTTTGTCGACCAATGCCTGGCGATCAATCGCCATACTCACCGCCCTCCGTATGCGCGGGTCATCAAAGGGCGGTTTGGTCAGGTTCATTTCAAAGAACACCTGGAATGTGCTGGGTACCCGCAGCAAGGTGGATTTATTCAGTTCCTTTAATTCAATAGCCGCCTCGGGCGATAAATTTGCCGCGATATCCGCATTGTTCGTTCGCAGCTCTATGACTCGGGAAGAATCTTCCCTGACCGGACGGAACACGATGGTTTCCGGTTTTGCCGTTGTTCCATAAAAAGCGTTGTTCTTATGAATAACGGCCTGGTCGTTGGGTATCCAACTATCAAATACGTAGGGCCCGGTACCGACGGGATGGTGCCCATAAGCCCGTCCATATTTAACGACAGCGGCCGGACTGCTGATTGACGAAGATTCTTTTGCCAGTAACTCCAACATTGTGGGTGAGGGATTTTTTGTGGTGATGCGTAACTCATTCGGCGCTAGCGCATCCACCGAAGCTATATCCGCATAGTAGGACCGGTGCGGAGAACCGAGCTTGGGGTTCATGATTCGGTCCAGGTTAAACTTCACCGCTGCAGCATCAAACGCCGTGCCGTCATGAAAGGTAATTCCCGGTTTCAGGATAAAAATCCATTGCCGTCCATCCTCGGACCTTGACCATGACTGCGCCAAATCAGCTACAAACGTGTTATGCCCGTGACCGTCCCATGCGACCAACCGATTAAACAGGTGATTAATCACGTTATAGGAAGGCACACTGCGCGAAATCGCTGGGTCCAGGGTATCGATATCAGCGCCTTGAACGAATGTCAGCTTCTTCAGGTCTTTGGCGTTGGCAACAAACGATAGGCCCGCCGACAGTCCAAGGATGCCGACAACAGCGAAACTCCGTATCAATACTTCCAGGCAATTCAGACGCCGCATAATCTTTCTCGCTTGATAATTCTGGTGGACACACAGGGCGTGTTTAACCGCGCCGAACTCATTTATGCGTTACGTGATTTCGGGTCGATATAGTCTCGCAACGCATCCCCCACAATGTTGAAACTCAATATGGTCAAAACCAGTGCAAATCCGGGCGCAATCAATACGTAGGGATGGGTGGTCAATAACGGCCGCGACTCGGCAATCATCGAGCCCCACTCCGGGGTGGGCGGCGGCGGGCCAAGCCCCAGAAAGCTGAGCCCGGAACCAATGAGGATTGCTTCAGCCAGCGAGACGGTGGCCTGGATAATGACCAGCGAACCGATATTCGGCAGGATATGTATCAGCAGCAGCCGCAGATCGCTGACGCCAATCGACTTGGAGGCCAATACAAACTCGCGGTTTCTCAATGCCATGACCGGCCCGGCAAAGAAACGCACGTAAATCGGGATCGTTGAAATGGCGATGGCCAGTGTCAGGCTTACTATGCTGTTGCCCGCCACCGTGATGACCAGAATGGCAACCAGTGTCCGGGGAAATGCAATCATCGAGTCCATGACCCGCATCACCACCCCGGCGATGGCGCCGTTGTAATAGCCACACGCCGCACCTAAAGCGATGCCAATGACCATCGCAATGCTGACACTTGAAACTGCGACGGTGAGCGTAATTCGTGCCCCCCACACGACTCGACCCAACAAGTCACGGCCCAATTGGTCCGTGCCGAGCCAGGAACTTGCACCGGGCTCGACAAGGGACGTTGATAAGTTGATCTTGGTGACCGAATCCCAATCAAACAACAAAGGGGCAGCTATCGCCGCAGCAACCATCACCAGGATCACGATCAATGAAGCAAACGCGAACCAGCGCTTATTGGAAATAAGGAAACTGACAAAGCCCAACCGATATTTTTTCGGAAGTTTCATATCGGCCTCAGTTGTAAGTGACGCGAGGGTCGAGGACGCCATAAACCAAATCCACCATTAAGTTGATAATTACCACCACCGCGGCAAACACAAGAACTGTGCCTTGGACGACATAAATATCCCGAGCCATGATTGCATCAATCAAGAGCCGCCCCATTCCCGGCCAGGCAAATACTGTCTCGACAATAACCGCGCCACCCAGTAACCGGCCGAAGTCCATACCGAATACTGTCACCAATGGAATGGCCGCATTGGAAAGTGCATGCTTGAGTACTACCTTGTAACTCGGTACACCTTTCGCATAGGCAGTACGAATATAATCTTCCCTCAGCACATCCATCATGGTGGATCGGGCCAGCCGTGAAAAAGTTGCAACATACGGCAAACCAAGTGTCAAGGCCGGTAATATCAGGTGTTGCAGCCCGCCTCTGCCGGTCGGCGGCAACCATCCGAGGTTGGCTGAAAAGATCAGCATCAATATCAGTCCCAGAAAGAAGCCAGGCATTGATATGCCCAGAACTGCAACGGTGGTCAGCGAACTATCAAGGAAGCCTCTGGGCTTCAAAGCGGCCGCAATACCGAGGGGAACGCCAATGATGACGGCAAGCAACATTCCGGCAGCGGTCAGTTCAATCGTGGCGGGAAGAGTTCTGGCTATACCTTCGAGCACGGGCGTGAATGTCTGGAATGACTCGCCAAAATCACCCACGACAACTTTCCTGACATAAATAAGGTATTGATTGATTAGCGGCTTATCCAATCCGTAGTTTTGCCTTATTTGCGCAACATCTTCCGCTGTTGCATCCGGACCTGCTGCCAGCTGCGCAGGATCTCCCGGAATAAAGTGCATGACCAGGAAGACCACAATGGAGACTCCCAGCAGCATCGGAAGCAGAAGTAACAACCTGCGGACGGTATAATTCAGCACGCGCTATCCTCTTTTTTATTTTTACTTAAGCGGCACCCGATATTAATAACGGGAACTGCTTTTCTTTGGTAAAACCACGCAACTAAATCATCGCGCCGTTACATGCTTATAGCAAACCGGTAACAGGTTGGACGCACATAACAAAATGTTATACGCTCGCAAAAATGCGCCCTCCAACATTCGATCGAGAGCTACAATGAAACTCAATCCTCGCCAATTGGAAGCTTTCAGGGCGGTCATGCTCACCGGAAGCATGACTATCGCCGCCGAGGCACTTCAGGTCAGTCAACCGGCCATCAGCCGGCTCATCCGCGACCTCGAAATTGTCCTTTCCCTTCGACTGTTTCGCCGTGAAGGCAATCGCCTCATTCCCGGGGCGGAAGCACAGGTGTTGTACGCGGAGGTGGACAAGTTTTATCAAGGCATAGAACGCATCGAGCGGGTTGCAGAGGACCTTGTGACGCTGCGCACCGGCACATTGAGGATCAGTTCAATGAGCACGCTGGGGCTCAGTGTGGTGGCTGAGGGGGTATGCCGATTCGCGCGAAAGCACCCCGAGGTCAGAACCTCGTTGGATGTGCGCAACTCGGTGGGCATCCTGGAACTGACGTCTGCCAACCAGATCGATATTGGTTTTGTGCAGATTCCTTCAGGGGAATATCCCGGGATCCAGGTGATCAACCTGCCACCCATCAGCGCGGTGTGCGTGATGCCGGCCAACGATATGTTGGCCACCAAAGACGTGGTGACCCTGGAGGATTTGCACGGGCGACGCCTGATTACCCTGAACGCCAACAATCCTTTGCAGCGACGCATCACATCAGCCATGGAGGCTCGGGGTGTTGCAGGCGTCTCCAGCGTTGAAACCACCGCCGCGCACTCCGCCTGCGGAATGGTGTCCGGGGGGCTCGGCATCACCGTGTGTGATCCATTCACCGCCTCCTACTCGAAATACCCGGGCCTTACGTTCAGACCGCTGGACCAGGACATACCCTTCGAGGTTTCGATGGTATTTCCGGGTCACCAGCAGCGCTCCAAGCTCGCCTCGGATTTCATGCAGGTCATGGAAGGTATCTTCAGGTCGGAGTTTATTTCCATGATTCCCCGTGAAGCGTACTAATCGCGAGTCACTTCAGTTCGGTTGAGTAATTCAGCGGCACCCATTGCCACGCGGCGCCCTGACCACGCAAATGCCCCAGGCCGGGAAACGAGAGGTGCGCCGCGCCGACCAGCGCGCCCTCTTTCGCAGCCAGGCTGAACACGGTCTCGCGGGCAGTGGTGGCGGCTTTCTTGTCCGTATCAAACTCGATAGTCACCGACGGGTCGGCAAACTGCACGGCACCGGCGTGGATCAGATCACCGGCGACAATCATCTTCTGGCCTTTGCTCTCAACCAGGTAGCTGGTGTGCCCCAGGGTATGGCCATAGCTGGACAGCGCCTTGAACCCCGGCAGGATCTCCCCGCTGCCCTGGAAAGGCTGGAACTTTCCAAGCGCGATATACGGGTTCAAGGAAGCCATTGCACCCTTCGCGAACTCGGGTACGAAGCTGTTGGCGTCGGCCGAGGCAGGCTCCAGCCTCGCCGGCGAGAGCCAGTAATCGGCGTCACGCTTGTCGGCGTGTACCGTGGCGTTCGGAAACACCATCACCCCTTCGGCAACCAGCCCACCCACGTGGTCCGGGTGCATGTGCGTGAGAAGGATGTCATCGACCTGCTCCGGCTTGTAGCCGGCTGCCTGCAGGTTGGCCGCGAGCTTGCCCAGGGTCGGCCCGAAGAGCGCACCAGCGCCGGTATCGATCAGGATGAGCCGAGTGCCGGTATTGACGAGATACGCGTTCGTCGAGGTCTCGGTGGGCACCCCGAGGAACGCCTTGCGCAGTGCGGTAGTGGTCTTGGCAGCCGGCTCATTCAGCAATTTGTCGAACGGTGCATCGATGGTGCCGTCACTCAGCGCGGTGACCTCGAAATCTCCAAGCATCGTGCGATAGTAACCAGGGGCCTGGGTTTTGACTTGGGGCGCGGCGGCAACTGCCACCGCCGGTGCCGCGATGGCTCCCAGTGCCAGGGCAGCAGCAAGGGCCGTGTAATTCAACACGCGGGTAAATGTCAGCTTGGTCATGGTGCAGCTCTCCAGTTGGAATCGGCGGCATCCTATTCAAGCGTTTTTTATAGTTGAAATCGAAACTCCGCATGCCAGGTATGTGTGGCGTAGATACCTGCCAGGGCCTGATGTCGTCAGGAAAGCACGCAGAGCTTGAGTTGTTCGCGCAACCAGAGATGTGCCAGGTCCTTGTCGAACCGTGGATGCCAGGCAGAGAACAAACTGAAGTCGCGCACCTCGAGGGGCAGAGCAAGGGCCGCCAGCGAGCGCTCATAACGGCTCAGGAAACGGGACGGAAGCACACTTACACAGTCGCTGTTCTGCAGCAGCAATGGAACGATGCTGTAGTAAGGCACCGACACCGCGACACGGCGCGCACGCCCCTTCTGCGCGAGCACATCATCAATAAAACCGTGAAAGCTGTTCACGGCACCCGACACCACCACATGCTCCAGGCCCAGGTATTCCTCCAGCGTTGGTGGCGCGGATCCGCGAGGGTGATCGGCGCGCTGGGCCATCTTGAATTCTTCCTGCAGCAGCAACTCGTGCGACAGGTTCCCGATACGGCTGTGTGATACCAGCGCGACGTCAATCTCGCCGCTTTCCAACTGATCGCCAAGCAACACCTGGTCGATCGCACGTATCGAAACCCGGATGCCCCCAGGACTCGCAGCCTGCACAAGCTGCACCAGCCGGGGCGCGACGATCGCAGCGGCGTTATCGTTCGCGCCAATCACAAAGGTCCGGTCCGACTTGGCAGGATCAAAGCATGGAAGGTCACCGACCACCGTCCCCAGTACCTGCAACGCCTGGCGCAACGGCTGACGCAAATGTTCGGCACGTGCTGTCAGCACCATGCCTTTTCCGGACTGAGCAGGCATCAATAAAGGGTCGCCGAACAGGTCACGCAACCGCGACAACTGCGCGGATAACGCCGACTGCGTCAGGTTGAGCTTCGCCGCCGCCCGCGTGACGTTCCTCTCCTCAAGCAAGACGCTGAGGGAAGTCAGGAGCGCGAGGTTGTGTCCAGTCAGGTTCATCGGGTTGATCCACTGCCATCTCTCAAGGTGACGTTAATGTAATCAGATACTGCCCCGACGTCACAGGCCTCCCTTGGCCATCCACCAACGCATATTGCTGCTGGTAATAGCGGTCTCCCCGGCCACTGTCGGCGACCAGCTTCACGTTCACGGCGCTGTGGTCGAGGGCCGTGACCGAGCCCACCGGTTGCACACTGCGCACGCTGATGGCGCTGCCGCGTGCGGACGTAGGGCAATTGTTGAGTTTCATCCCGTTGGCCACGGCGAGCGGTGTGCAAGACGCTTCGACGATGCTGCCGTGAAACGAGATGACTCCCTGCCCCACCGGGC
This sequence comes from Pseudomonas sp. NPDC087814, assembly GCF_044742865.1. Taxonomy (NCBI): domain Bacteria; kingdom Pseudomonadati; phylum Pseudomonadota; class Gammaproteobacteria; order Pseudomonadales; family Pseudomonadaceae; genus Pseudomonas; species Pseudomonas sp. NPDC087814. The sequence goes on from NZ_JBIUVK010000005.1 coordinate 136,659, forward strand.
TCGCGGCCATGCAGGCACCGGACAGGCTGAACAACAGGCCAACATGGATTGCAGACATTCTCTTGATGCGCATGCCGATACTCCCGGGGGTGATAAAGCCTATGCCCCGGGATATCGGCCGAGCAGCAGGATATTTTAAGATTTGTCTGATGTTAGAAGCGGTTTTTCCAAAGACTTTGGAAATATCAGTGCCCGCCAACCACAGGTTTACCGTGGGCCCGGTGCCCCGGCTTGAAGCCATGGAGTCGCGCGCACCACACAATCGCGAAGCCCACCGCCAGCAACACCAACATTGCCCATGGGAAAGACGCCACGCCCCAGGTATCCAGCAACACGCCACCCACCACGCCGCTTCCGGCAATCGCGCTGTTCCAGGCCACCACATTCAGCGACAGCGCCACGTCCGCACCATCCCCGGCTGCGTCCGCCAACGCGGTTTGCAACAGCGTTGCAGCGCCACCAAAACTCAAGCCCCAGACCGCCACGCCGAGGTAAATAACGCCCGGCACTTGCGCGAGAAAACCGAACGCCAGGCACGTCGCCGCAAAGCCCGCCAGGCTGACCAGCACCGTCTTGCGCAACGCCACATCCACCAACCGGGCAGTCACCCAAATCCCGAGCAGCGCCGCTATACCAAACACCAACAACACCAGATCCACACGGTCCACCAAGCCCGCCGGAGCCACGAACGGCGCGATGTAGGTATAGAGAATGTTATGGGCGAGCATCCATGAGATCACCACCGCCAGCACTGGCCGCACACCCGGCGTGGTCAGCACCTTGCGCAACGGCATGCGCTGATGGGCCGACTGGCCGGGGTAATCCGGCACTTTCACCAGCACCCAGACAATCAGCACCAGGGTCAGTGCCGATATGATCCCGAACGTGGTGCGCCAGCCCACCAGCCCACCCAGCCAGGTGCCCAGCGGTACGCCGAGTGACAGGGCAATCGGCGTTCCTACCATGGCCAGCGCCAACGCCTTGCCCTGCTGATGTGGCTCTACCATGCGCCGCGCATAGCCGGCCAACAAACTCCAGGCCAGCCCCGCCGCCATCCCGGCGAGGAACCGCGCCAGCAACGTCAGCCCGTAGTGGGAGGACAGCGCCGTGATGGAGTTGAACAGCAGAAAACCGACGATGGTCAGCAGCAGCACATTGCGTCTACGCCAGCCGCGAGTCGCGATGGTCAGCGGGATCACCGCCAGCACCGAGCCCAGCGCATATGCGGTGACCATCTGCCCGGCCATGGAGGCTGAAACTCCCAGCCCATCGCTGATCAGCGGCAACAGGCCCGCCGGCAGGGTTTCGGTGACGATGCAGATGAAACCGGTCATGGCCAGGGCGAGCAAGGCGCCGACGGGCAAGCGGTCGGGAACGGCGTCTGCCGATAAGGTGGTTGAGGGGGTCACAGGGAAACTCCTTGAGCGAGAGGACTTAAATACCGATCGATATAAATGTTGGGCGCCCCACGCAGCGTTGTCAACGACTTATGTATCGACTAGTATTTATCTCATCACCCGAGAGGATTTCCACATGGCACAGATGGGCCGCCCCCGCACCTTCGACCGCGACCAGGCCGTGGAACAGGCCATGCACCTGTTCTGGCAGCACGGTTACGACGCGACGTCCCTGAGCCAGTTGAAAGCCGGATTGGGCGGCGGCATCTCCGCGCCGAGTTTCTACGCGGCGTTCGGCTCCAAGGACGCGCTGTTCCAGGAGTGCGTGCAGCGTTATCTGGCGACGTTCGCCCAAGTCACCGAATGCCTGTGGGATGACAGCCTGCCACCGCGCCAGGCCATCGAGACGGCGTTGCGCCAATCGGCACGCATGCAGTGTGAAGAGGGGCATCCCAAAGGCTGCATGGTAGCCCTGGGCGTGATGAGCGCGCCCTCCCCCGAGAACGCACAAGTCACCCATGGGCTGACCCATTCGCGAGAGCGCACACGGGCGGGCATCGTGCATTGTGTCGAGCGCGGCATCCGCGCAGGCCAGTTACCGGCCGAGACCAACGCCCGTGCCATGGCCACGGTCTACGACAGTTTTCTGCAAGGCGTGTCGATCCTGGCCCGGGATGGCGTCGACGCTGATGCCATCGATACTGCCATTGGCCAACTGATGCTGACCTGGGACTTATCCGCCGCTACAGCGCCGCCCATTCGGCGCGATGCTCCAGCAGAAAATCCACAAACGCCCGCACCCGATGGGGCACATAGCGGCCATGGGGATACAGCAAGGTAAACGGCCGTGAGCGCCCGCCGTAAGGCTGCAAGACCTCCACCAGGCTGCCGTTGGCCAACTCCTCCTCGACGATGAACTTGTAGGTCTGGAATAACCCCGCGCCGTGCTTGGCCAGGGTTACGCCACCCAGCACGTCGTCAGAGCAGCTGTAGCCTGCTTCCCCGGCAAACTCCCGCTCCTTGCCGTCCACCTGGAACAGCCAGGAAATGCGCCGCCCGTTGCTCGGCAATTCGTACTGGATGCACTCATGGTTCGGCAAATCCTCCAGGGCCTGGGGCGTGCCGGCACGCTTCAGATATGACGGCGTCGCGACCACCACCAGCCTGGCGTCTTCCAGCAACCGCGCAATCAGCGTCGAGTCCGGCTGGGCCCGCACGCGAATGGCCAGGTCATAACCTTCGGCGACGAAATCGATGTTGCGGTTGCTGATGTGGATATCCACGCTGACTTGCGGGTACAGCGCACGGAATTTCGGCAGCAGCGGCAGGATCCGGTGATGGCCGTAGGTGGTCGGGATGCTGATGCGCAACAGCCCGGACGGCACCGATTGCGCGCCCATCATTTCCTGCTGGGCTTCCACCAGTTGCGTCAGCGCCTGGCGGCATTGCTCGAAAAATGTCCGGCCGCCATCGGTCAGGCGGATGCTGCGGGTGGTGCGCACAAACAGCCGGGAGCCCAGGCGCTCTTCCAGCCGCGAGATGCTGCGGCTCACCGCCGCCGGGGTCACGCCTGCCACCTGGGCGGCGGCGGTAAAGCTGCTGGCCTCGGCGGCCAGGCAGAACAGCTCGATGCTGCCCAGCTGCAAATCTTCGAAATGGCGTTTCATGATGGATTACACCGGGTAGGTCTTTAAGGACTCGCTCACTGCTTCGAAAAACTAAAACAACAACCGCGAAAAATCACAACACTGCACCGCCAACTGCGCCACATTCTGGTTCAACCCAAACTGCCGATCCCCGCGATGCAACGCCACATACCCGACCCTCGGTAGCGCCGGTTCCGTCACCAGCGCGCGCAGCTCCCCGCGCTCGATCAAATGCGACAAACACCCCTTGGGCAAATAACTCACCCCCACCCCCGACAGCGCCAGCCCGACCTGCACCAACAGGTTATGACTGGTCAACTTGCGCGGCATCTGCACAGCATGCGCTGCCAACCAGCGCTCATAAATCAGCCCCGTCCCCGAGTGCGACCCCTGGGTCAACACCGTATACCCGGCCAATGCCTCAAGCCCCACCGGATCAGCCTCGCTGACCAACCCCGGTGCGCACATCCAGGCGTTTTCCACACTGCCCAGCGGCGTACTCAGGAAGCGCGAATCACTGTAGGCATCAGGCACGATCACCAGGTCCAGCTCATCACTCTCCAGCTTGCGAAACAGCTCACTGCTCAACTCCACCGACGGCTCGATCTGCACCTTGGGATAGGCCTCGCGCAACGCCTCCACCAGCGCCGGCAACCAGGTGAAAGCCGTCAATTCCGTCACCCCCAGGCGAAACCTGCGCACCAGCACTTCACGGGTGCTGACCCGCTCCAGCATGTAGTCACGACGCTCCAGCAGGTCCTTGGCGTAGTCGAGCAACTCGGCGCCCTTTTCCGTCAACCGCGCATTGCGTTTGCTGCGGTCGAAAATCTCCACATCGAAGGTTTCTTCCAACTCCTGGATGCGCTTGGAAATCGCCGACTGCGACATGTTCAGCTTGTTCGCCGCGGCCTCGAAACTGCCCAGCTCGGCAATCCAGTACAACGCGTCGATTTGCTTGAACGTGATCATCGGCCACCTCCCATGAGAAAAATCGATCCTATCAGATAATAAAATATCGCTAAAACTGTATGTTCATCACTCCTAAGATCTAGCCACAGACCCATAAGATCAATCGGAGTTACAGCCATGTCCTTGCCCGGTTCCCGCATCCTCCCCAACCCGCCGCTGGCTTCTGCCGAAGTGCTCGAAGCCTTCACTCACGTGGTCACCCCGCACATCAGCGACAACCTCGGCCGGCACATCGGCGCCCGTGGGCTGAACCGCTACAACCGCACCGGCAAGCTGGTGGGCACCGCGCTCACGGTGAAAACCCGCCCCGGCGACAACCTGCTGATCTACAAGGCCTTGAGCATGCTGGAGCCGGGCCACGTGCTGGTGGTGGACGCCCAGGGCGACACCAACAACGCGGTGATCGGCGAACTGGTCAAGCTCTACGCCCAGCAACGCGGCTGCGTGGGGTTTGTGATTGACGGGGCGATTCGCGATGTCGCGAGCTTCGAGGACACCCCTTGCTACGCCCGCAGCGTGGTGCATTGCGGCCCCTACAAGACCGGCCCGGGCGAGGTGAATGTGCCGGTGTCCATCGGCGGCATGCTGATCAACCCGGGGGATGTACTGGTGGGTGACGAAGACGGCCTGGTCGCCTTCTCCCAGGCCGACGCCGCCGAAGTGCTGCGCAAGGCCGCGCAACACGCGGCCCATGAAGAGCAAGTCAAAGCCGAAATTGCCAGCGGTGCGGTGCGCCAGAGCTGGATCGACAAGGTGTTGCAACAGGCCGGCCTGGCAGGCTGAGGGGAGTCATCATGAGCACTGCCTTTCTGTCCGACCGGGTGCTGGGCATCGCGCCCTCCCCGAGCATCGCCGCCAATGCACTGGTCAGCGAACTGCGCGCCCAGGGCCGGGACATCGTCAACTTCACCGTGGGCGAGCCGGACTTCGATACACCCGCGCATATCCTCGAAGCAGCCAGCGCCGCGATGCACGGTGGCGACACCCACTACACCGCCACCAGCGGCACCCTCGCCCTGCGCCAGGCGATCTGCCTCAAGCTCAAGCGCGATAACCAGCTGGACTATGGGCTGGACGAAGTGATCGCCGGGTGCGGTGGCAAGCACATCATTTATCACGCCCTGGCGGCGACCCTGAATCGCGGCGACGAAGTCATCGTGCACACGCCGTATTGGGTGTCGTACCCGGACATCGCACGGCTGAATGACGCGACGCCGGTGATCATTCCCGGCGACGAGTCACTGGGGTTCAAGCTGTCGCCTCAGGCCCTGGAACAAGCGATCACCCCGCGCAGCAAATGGGTGATCCTCAACAGCCCGAACAACCCCAGCGGCGCGGTGTACAACGAGGCCGAACTGCTGGCCCTGGCCGCGGTGCTGCGGCGCCATCCCCATGTGCTGATCATGGCGGACGAGATCTACGAGCACTTCGTCTACGACGATGCCCGCCACGTTTCCCTGACCCGACTCGCACCGGACCTGAAGCCGCGCACGCTGATCGTCAACGGCGCCTCCAAGGGCTACGCCATGACCGGCTGGCGCCTGGGTTTCGGTGCCGGTCCGGCCTGGCTGATCGCGGCCATTGCCAAGCTGCTCTCGCAAACCACCACCTGTCCCAGCTCTCTCAGCCAGGCTGCCGCAGTTGCCGCCTTCGCTGGCGATCAGGCGCCCATCGCCGGGATGCGCGAGGTGTACCAGCAACGCCGCGAACGCATGCTGGGCCTGCTCGAAGACATTCCCGGCGTGAGCTTCACGCCACCGGATGGCGCGTTCTACGTGTTCGCCAACGTCGCCGGGCTGATGGGCAAGACCACCGCCCAGGGCGAGCGGATCGACAGTGACACCCAACTGGCCGAGCACCTGCTGCGGGAACACGGCCTGGCCACCGTAAGCGGCGCGGCGTACGGCATGTCGCCGTATATCCGCCTGTCTTTCGCCAGCTCGCTTGACGTGATTGAAGAAGGTTGCCGTCGCCTGAATGAAGCGTGCCATCGATTGCGCTGACGGATTCCCGCCCCACCCGGCGGCCAGGGATGGCCGCTCATTGACTGCCTAGAACAACACTCATAATCATTGATATAAATGAGGCATTCCCATGCACAAGCCCCGCATTGCGCTGGTCTGGCAAATCCTGATCGGCTTGCTCGCCGGCATCGCCATCGGCGCCCTGCTGCACCGTTTTCCCGAATCCCGGCCGTGGCTGGTGGACAACCTGCTGCAACCGGCGGGCGATATCTTTATCAAGCTGATGAAGATGATCGTCGTGCCCATCGTGTTTGCCTGCATGGTGGTGGGCATTGCCGGGCACGGTGACGGTAAATCCCTGGGACGCATCGGGGCCAAGTCCCTGGGCTATTTCTTCTGCATCACCACCCTGGCGATCATCGTCGGGCTGGTGATGGGCAACCTGCTCAAGCCGGGCGCCGGCACCGAACTGGCCAGCCTGCAAGCGAGTGCCGTGACCTTGCCCACCAGCAGCGCCGGCGGCGGCCACAGCCTGGGGCAGATCATTGTCGGGATCATTCCGGACAACGTGATCAACGCCATGGCCCAGGGCAGCCTGCTGTCGGTGCTGTTCTTCGCGGTGATGTTTGGCCTCGGGGTTTCGCGCTTGCCGGCCGAGCGCAAGGACCCGGTGATTGCCCTGCTGCGCGGGGTGTCGGAGGCGATGTTCAAGGTCACGTCGATGATCATGGCCTACTCGCCCATCGGCGTGTTCGGGATGATTGCAGTGACCGTGGCCAACTTCGGGTTCAGCTCGCTGTTGCCGTTGGCCAAGCTGATCCTGGTCAGCTACGTGTCGATTGCATTCTTCGTGCTGGTGGTGCTCAACCTGGTGGCGCGGCTGTGGGGGATCAACCTGTTTGCGTTGATGCGACATATCAAGGATGAACTGATCCTGGCGTTCTCCACCGCCAGTTCGGCGGCGGTGATGCCGCAACTGATGAAGAAGCTCGAAACCTACGGCGTGCCGCCTTCACTGGTGAGCTTTGTGGTGCCGGTGGGGTATTCGTTCAACCTGGACGGTGCGTCGCTGTTCTTGGGGATCGGCACGCTGTTTGTGGCGCAGCTGTATGGCATCGACCTGAGCCTGGGCGACCAGGCCCTGCTGGTGGTGACCATGGTGCTGACATCCAAGGGCGCGGCCGGGGTGCCGGGGTTCATGTTCGTGATTCTGTCGGCGACCCTGGCGAGTGCGGGCTTGCCGTTGGAGGGCATCGCCTTCATCGCCGGGGTGTATCGCCTGATGGAAATGCCGACCACCGCGTTGAACGTGCTGGGCAATGCCCTGGCACCGCTGGTGATTGCCAAATGGGAAAGGCGTGAGAGCACCGCAGAAACCTGTGGCGAGGGGGCTTGTCCCCCGTTGGGCTGCGCAGCAGCCCCAATAAGCTCACCGAATTTTCCTGAAAAAACGCGGTGAATTTTCAGGGCTGCTGCGCAGCCCAACGGGGGACAAGCCCCCTCGCCACAAGGTGTGGGTTGCCAGCTCTATCAACGGTGCAGGTCGAGGTCCGACGCCTCATGCCGCTCGCGCAGTTGCTCTGACGGCTCGCCCGACACACGGTTGACCCGGCGCCCACGCTGCACCGCCGGCCGCGCTTCGATGGCATTGGCCCAGAGCACGACGTGCTTGTAATCCTGCACCGAGAGAAACTCCCCCGCCTCATACAAGCGGCCTTTCACCAGGCCGCCGTACCACGGCCAGATCGCCATGTCGGCGATGGTGTACTCATCCCCGGCGATGTATTCGTGCTCGGCCAATTGCTTGTCCAGTACGTCCAGTTGGCGCTTGGTTTCCATGGCGAAGCGGTCGATGGCGTACTCGATCTTGGTCGGCGCGTAGGCATAGAAATGCCCGAAACCACCGCCCAGGTACGGCGCGCTGCCCATCTGCCAGAACAACCACGACAGGCATTCGGCACGGGCCGTCGGTTCGGTGGGCAGGAACGCGCCGAACTTCTCGGCCAGGTACTGCAGGATCGCACCCGACTCGAACACCCGAATCGGCTTGGGCCCGCTGCGGTCCAGCAGCGCGGGAATCTTCGAGTTCGGGTTCACGCCGACGAAGCCGCTGCCGAACTGGTCGCCGTCACCGATCTTGATCAACCACGCATCGTATTCGGCACCCTTGTGACCCAGGGCCAGCAGCTCTTCCAGCAGGATCGTGACCTTCTGGCCATTGGGCGTTGCCAACGAATACAGCTGCAACGGATGACGGCCTACCGGCAATTCCTTGTCGTGGGTCGCGCCGGCAATGGGCCGGTTGATGCTGGCGAAGGTGCCGCCGTTTTGGGTCTTCCAGGTCCAGACTTTTGGCGGTACGTAATCAGTCATGCCACTACTCCTTGGATTCAATGTTCACAACAACTAACGGCAGGCGCGAGCTTGCTCGCGAAAAACTCGAGGGCGCCGTGTTCTTTCAGGATGCTCGCGTTATCGTTGACGACCTTCGCGAGCAAGCTCGCTCCTACAGGTTCTTTTGGGCCAGTTGGGCCATATTCCAACCGCCACCCAGTGCCTTGATCAGCCCTACGTTGGCGCTTAACTGTTGAGTCTGCAGATCCAGCACCGTGCGCTGTGCCTGCAACGACGCTACCTGCGCCGTCACCACGTCCAGGTACGCCGCGCCACCCTGGCGATAGCGTGCCAGGGACAAGTCCTCGGCGTACTGCGCGGCTGCCGCCGCATCGCGCTGGTCAACCAGGGCGGTGTCGAGCCCGGAGATGATGGAGAGGTTGTTCTCCACCTGCTCGAACGCGGTCAACACTACACCACGATACTTGGCTGCGGCCTCATCTGTTGCCGCCTTGGCACTGTCCACTCCGGCCTGGCGCGCGCCGCCGTCAAAAATCGTCCCCACCAGCGACGGGCCAATCGCCCAGAAAATGTTGGGCGCGCTCAACAAGTGCGCGAACTCATCACTCTGGAAACCACCTTGGGCACTCAGGGTAAGGGCCGGGAACCAGGCGGCTTTCGCCACCCCTATGCGTGCATTGGCCGAGGCAATCCGGCGCTCGGCAGCGGCGATGTCCGGCCGACGCTGCAACAGCGTAGACGGTACACCGGTGGGCACGCCGGGCAAGGCGATATCCGCGACGCTTGGGGCAATCGCGTAGGTCGATGCGGACTCACCCAGCATCGCCGCTATCGAGTGTTCAAGCACTGCACGCTGCACCAAATTCTGGCTCAGCTGCGACTTGACCGTCGACAGTTGGGTACGCGCCCGCGCCACGTCCAGCCCGGAGACGATACCGCCGCCGTGCAAGCCTTCGGTCAGGCTCAAAGCCTTGGCATAGGCATCGCTGGTTTCCTGCAGCAACTGGTCTTGCCGGTCGATGCCACGCAGGCGGATGTAGCTGTCGGCCAATTGCGCCTGCAAGCTCAGACGCACTGAGGCCAGGTCGGCCTTGGCGGCCTGGGCGTCGCTGGTGCCGGCGGCAACGGTGTCGCGCACACGGCCCCAGAGGTCGACTTCATAGTCCAGCTCTACCCCCACTGTCCCGGAATCGTAAACATTCGGCGGGCTGGCCGAGCGCAGTGGCCGGGTGTCCGACTGGCGAATGCGCTGGGCATTGCTGGAACCGATCAGCTTTGGAAACAGCCCGGATTGCGCCTGGGCCAAAAACGCCTGGGCCTGGGAATAGTGAGCCAGTGCCGCGCTCAAGTCCGGGTTGCTTTGCAGCAACTGCTGCTCCATCGCATCCAGTTGCGAGTCCTTGTAGATGTGCCACCAACCGTCGCGACTTGCTTGGTCGTTCGGCGTGCCGACGGTCCACGGTCCCTGGGTATGGAACTGCGCGGCAATGGGTACCTCCGGCACGTCCAGCGGCGGCGCAAGATGGCAGGCGCCCAGGCCCAGGGTCGCGACCAATACCAGGCAAGTGCGCTTAGCCATGGGGTTTGGCCTCCACAGGATTGGCGGCCAGCTGCACCGAATCGTCGTCGGCCAGGCCGTCGGGCGGGGTGTCGATCACGCGGTCGGTGGCGACCAGGCCGCTGCCGATTTCCACGCTGTCACCGAAGTCCCGGGCGATGGTCACGGTCTTGAAGTGCACATGATTATTCGCGTCGAGGGTGGCCACGCGCATGCCCTTGTCATCGAACACCAGGGCGCTGGCAGGCAGGCGCAGCACGTCGGTCTGCACCGGCAAGGTGAACTGCACGCTGGTGTAGCCGCCCGGCAGCAGGCGGCTGCCGGGGTTGTCCACCAACAGTTGCACCAGGGTGCTGCCGGACGCGGCGTTCACCGCATCGGCAGTGGCGATCACCTTGGCGTTGAAGGTTTCACCGCGATACTCCGGCACGCTCAGACGCGCCACGGTGCCCACCTGGATCTGCGGCGCCGACGACTGCGGCACCTGCACATACACCCGCAGGCGGCTGACGTCAGAGACCGCGAACAGCTCTTTGCCACTGGCACCACCGGCACTGATCAACGCCCCCACATCGGTGGAGCGTGCAGTGACCACGCCGGCGAACGGCGCAGTCAAACGCTGGAAGCCCTTGGTGGCAACCAACTGGTCGACGTTGGCCCTGGCCGCGACCACTTTGGCCTGCTTGGCAGTCAGGTCGCCGGTGCGCTCATCCACGTCCTGGCGCGACACCGAGTCCGACGAAAGCATTGCCTGCCAGCGCTTGGCGGTGGTCTGTGCCAGCGACTCGTCGGCCTGGGCCGAAGCCAGCACGGCCTTGGCTTGCAGCAGTTGCTGATCGAGCTCCGGCGTGTCGATTTCGGCCAGCAGTTGCCCGGCCTTCACGTGGTCGCCGATGTCGACGTTCCAGGTCTTGAGGTAGCCATTGACCCGGGCAAAGATCGACGCCCGCGAATACGCCTCAAGACGCCCCGGCAGGTTCAGGATCGGCCCTTGGGGCTGAACGCTCGGGGTGATCAGGATCACGCTGGGCAACGCCTGGGCATCGGTCCAGGTTTTCAGGTCATGGGATTCGCTGGCGCGCACGCCGATGCCGAATACCACCACGGCAACCAGGACCACCAGCCCCAGCAACAGCCAGAGCAGACCACGGGATTTACGGCGGGGCGAACCCGGATTGGAAACGGAAGCAGACATGTCAAACCCCTTGAGTGGCGGTGGTCGCAAGCGTGGCGTGCTGACGCCGCCCGTGCACAAGACTGAAAATCAGCGGAACCAGGAACAACGTGGCAATGGTGGCGAAGGCCAGCCCGCCGATGACCGCGCGGCCCAGCGGGGCGTTCTGTTCGCCGCCCTCCCCCAGGCTCAGCGCCATCGGCGCCATGCCGATGATCATCGAAATCGCGGTCATCAATACCGGGCGCAGACGGGTAAAGCCGGCTTCAAGCGCCGCCTGCACCGCATCCCCGTGCACGGCCAGGCGTTCGCGGCAGAAGCTCACCACGAGGATGGCGTTGGCGGTGGCCACGCCCATGCACATGATCGCCCCGGTCAGCGCCGGTACCGACAGCGGCGTGTGGGTGATGAACAGCATCCACACGATGCCCGCGAGCGCCGCCGGCAAGGCGGTGATGATCACGAACGGGTCAGCCCAGGACTGGAAGTTGACCACGATCAGCAGGTAGATCAGCACCACCGCGCCAAGCAGGCCAAACAGCAAGCCACTGAAGGCCGCGTTCATGGTTTGCACCTGGCCCTGCAACAGCACCTTGGAGCCGGTGGGCACTTCGCTGGCGTGGGCGGCGATGATCTTCTGGATGTCGGCGGCGACGGCACCGAGGTCGCGGCCCTGGATTGCGGTCAACACCTCGACCACCGGCTGGATGTCCGACTGGGTCACCACCGAGTTCGCGTGACTGCGTTCGATGGACGCCAGGCCGCCGAGGGTCTGGTCTTGCGCCGAACCGGGGCTGCCGCTCAACGGCAGGTTATGCAGGGCGGCCAGGGTGTCGAGGCCGTACTGCGGGGTTTGCATCACAATCGGATAAGACACGCCGTTGGCCGGGTTGAGCCAGAACGTCGGCGCCACCTGGCTGGAACCCGCCAGGTTGACCACCAGGCTGTTGGTCACATCGCGCTCGTTCAGGCCCACCAGTTGGGCCTGGGTACGGTCCACATCGATCTTGAACGTGGGCAGTTGCCGCGACTGCTGGATACGTGCATCCACCACACCCGGCACCCGCCGGATTTCCCGCAGCAACGTGCTGGCGTAGGTGAAGTTGGCGGGCAGGTTATTCCCGCTGACTTGCACATCCACCGGCGCCGAAGAACCGAAGTTGAGGATCTGCCCGACGATGTCCGAAGCCGGGAACGAGAACACCGCATTCGGGAATTCACGGGGCAGCCGCTCCCGCAGTTCGCGCATGTATTCGGCGGTGGGACGATGGCCCTCTTTCAGGCTGATCTGGATGTCGCTGTCCTGTGAACCCACGGTGCCGGTGTTGTTGTAGGCCACGTTGATCCCGCTGATGGCCAGGCCGATATTGTCGACGATGGCCGCCAGCTCCCGGGGCTCGATCACGTTATGAATGGTGTTCTCGATCTGCGAGACCAGCCGCGCATTGCTCTCGACCCGCGTGCCGATCGGTGCACGCACATGCAACAGGATCTGCCCGGAGTCGACGTCGGGGAAGAAGTTGCGACCCAGGAATGGCACCAGCGCAAACGACACGGCGACGAACGCCAGCATCGCGATCACCGCGATACGGCGGTGGTGCAAGGCACTCTCCAGTGCCCCGTGGTAAACCCCGCGAAACGCCTCGAACTGGCGCTCGAACCCGCGCTGGAATTTCACCAGCGGATTGCTCGACGGCGCCACCACCGGCGTACCGTCCGCATGATGTTCGTGAGGCTTGAGCAGGTAATTGGCGAGGGTCGGCACCAGGGTTCGCGAGAGGATGAACGAGGCGATCATCGCGAAGATCACCGCTTCGGCCATCGGCACAAACAGGAAGCGCGCCACGCCTTCCAGGAAAAACATCGGCACAAACACGATGCAGATACACAGCAGCGACACGAACGCCGGCGTGACGATCTGCGCCGCGCCGTCGAGGATCGCCGTCTCCACCGGCTTGCCCTGTTCCAGGTGCCAGTTGATGTTTTCGATGGTCACCGTAGCGTCATCCACCAGGATCCCCACCGCCAATGCCAGGCCGCCGAGGGTCATGATGTTGAGGGTTTCGCCGAGCGCCGACAGCGTGGCAATCGACGACAGGATGGCCAGCGGGATCGACGTGGCGATGATCACCGTGGAGCGCCAACTACCGAGGAACAACAGGATCATCAGGCTGGTCAACGCGGCGGCAATGATCCCTTCCCGGGCGACGCCGCTGATGGCCGAGCGCACGAACAGCGACTGGTCGCCGATCAGGTCGATATTCAGGTTGGGCGGCAAGGCGCCTTTGTTGTCGGCCAGTTTGTCCTTGATCCCGGCGATCACCCCGAGGGTCGACGCTGAACCGGTCTTGAGCACCGGCAGCAGCACGGAGCGGTTGCCGTTGACGTGCACGATGTTGGTCTGCGGCGGGTTGCCGTCACGCACCGTGGCCACGTCACGAATCAACACCGTGGTGCCGTCGGCGGTCTTGATCGGCAGGTTTTCCAGGTCGTGGAAGTCCGTCGGCGAGTTGTTCAGTTGCAGGTTGAACTCGTAGCTGCCGATCTTTTGCGTGCCCACCGGGGTGATCAGGTTCTGCGTGGCCAGGGCAGTGGCCACGTCCTGCGCCGAGAGACCACGGGCCTGCATGCGTGCGGAGTCGAGGTCGATCTGCACCTGGCGGGTCTTGCCGCCGAACGGGTATGGCAGTGCGGCACCGGGCACCGTGGTCAGCATCAGGCGCACGGTGTTGAGGCCCAGGTCACCGAGTTTCTGTTCGCTGAGGCCTTTGCCGGACAAGGCCAACTGCACGATCGGCACTGTCGAGGCGCTGTAGTTGAGGATCAGCGGCGGCGTGGTGCCCGGCGGCAGTTGACGCAGGATGGCCTGGGACACCGAAGTCATCTGCGCGTTGGCCGTACTGATGTTGACTCCCGGCTGGAAGAACACCTTGACGATTCCGTAGCCGTTCAGCGATTGCGCCTCGATATGGCGGATGTCGTTGACCGTGGTGGTCAGCACCCGCTCGAACGGCGAGGTGATGCGGCCGGCCATCTGGTCGGGCGGCAAGCCGGTGTACTGCCAGATCACGGCAATCACGGGGATGCGAATTTCGGGGAAGATGTCGGTCGGTGTACGCCAGGCCGCGAGCGGGCCCACAATCAGAATGAAAATAGCCAATACCAGGAAGGTATAGGGGCGCCGCAATGCGATGCGCACGAGGTTGAGCATAGATGTGATCCAGACAGGAAGTTGATGACTGAAGGAGGTACCGAACAGCGCTTCCCTCCTGCCCCGCCCGTCTGTGTTCCGGGCCAACTGCACTGACATCCGGTCAAAATAGAGGCATATGCCACGATATAGCGTTTAGTGGCATACGCAACTAATTTGTTGCAGCATGTGTCAATATTCATCTTGCCGGATTAACGTTCGGTTAACCCTTGATCTGTAGCGAGTGATCAGCCTGTGAAATGCGCACCGCCTGTCCTGAATAGCCCGAGCACCTGTTCCAACGGAGCCGTGCGGCGCGCGTCCCGTCGTATGGCGCAGATCTATGACGAGGCGTTTGCGCCGTTTGGTTTGAAGGCCACCCAGTATTCGCTGATGAACCACATCGCCAATGGGGACGCTCCGAAGATGCGCGACCTGGCGCAGTCGTTGGTGATGGATTTGTCGGCCCTGGGGCATACGCTCAAGCCGCTGGTGCGGGATGGGCTTGTGGTGTTGCGGGTGGATGAGTTGGACCGTCGCAGCCGGCGGGTGCTGTTGACCGACGCGGGGCAGCGTAAATACGAAGAGGCGCGGGTGGTGTCCAGGCAGATGGCGGTGCGGTTTGATGAGGTGTTTGGGGCTGAGGCGGCTTGCGAGTTGCGTAAGGCCATGGACTTTATTGCGTCTGATGAGTTTGCTCGGGCGTTGTTGGGTTAGGGGGCATATCCGTTATTTGGGTGATGGCTTGTATTGGTTCCGCTCTTACAGCGGCTCACTTTTGAAAAGCGCAAAAGTAAGCAAAACGCTCTTGCCCCACCACTCGGCACCTCGCCTAGGCTCGGTTTGCCCTCACTCCGGCCAGCGTGGTTTAACGGGGCGCCCAAGATCAAGATCAAAAGCAGATCAACAGCACAGCGGCCTACCGGCCGGCTTGAGTGTTTAAAAGCCAAATCAAAAGCTAAAGCGGGCACGGTCCACTGTAGGAGCTGGCTTGCCGGCGATGGCATCACCTCGGTGTGTCTGATTCACCGAGTTGTCTGCATCGCCGGCAAGCCAGCTCCTACAGAAAAGCAGCTTTTGCCTTTGCTTTTAACACTCAGGTCGGCTCTCAGGCAGCCGTGCTCTTACTTTTGATCTTGATCTAACTGCCCCCTGCCGCTTTTGCAAAGTGACTCGCTGTAAGAGCGAAACCATAAGTAGCCATAACCTAAATAACGGATATGTACCCCCCTCCTCCGGCCAAACTCAACACTTCTCCCGCGAAATAAACCCCAACACCCCAGTATCCATCACCGGATTAAAACGAACCCGGGTCGTAATGTCCTGCTCAATCTCACGCATCGCCACCTGCGGCAACGTAGAAATATCCGCATCCTCCCGTATCCGCGCCGGCGTCACCGACGAGGTCAAAAACGCCACCCCACGCTGCACCGACCACGCCAACGCAACCTGAGCCGGCGTCTTCTGCACCCGCCGTGCAATCCCGGTAATCACCGGTTCATCCAGCACCCGCGGCCTCATCCCATGCCCCAACGGCGCAAACGCCAACACCACAATCCCATGCTGCCTGCAAAACTCCAACAGCTCCCACTCCGGCAGATAAGGGTGTGACTCAACCTGCACCACCGCAGGCTTTATCCGCGCCACCGCCACCAACTCCCGCAGCGTTTCCAGGCTGATATCCGACACCCCGATGGACTTGCAACGCCCCTCATCCACCAGACGCTCAAGCACCCGCCACGTCTCGATCAACGTCACCCCCGAGTCATACAACACATGCCCAAACGCATCCCGTGGGTGCAGCTCGTCACCCGGCAAAAACGCAAACGGCGTATGGATCATGTAGCAGTCGATCACCTCCACCTGAAGCCGGCGGCAACTGGCTTCGAACGCCGGCACCACACGCTCGGGCCGATGGTTGTTGTTCCACAGCTTGGTGGTGATGAACAGGTCCTCGCGCCGGACTTTACCGGCCGCCACCGCATCGTGAATCGCCGCGCCGACCTGCGCTTCGTTGCCATAACGCTCCGCACAATCGAAATGGCGAAAGCCCGCCTCCAACGCTTGCGTGACCGCCTGGGTGGTGGCCGTCAAATCCCTGAACAGCGTCCCGAACCCCACCGCCGGCATCGCGCCCGAGCCATGCTGCAAAGGAAAACGGGTATCGCGGAGTGCATCGTAATAGCTCATGTGTTTGCTCCACTAGCGTTTGAAATCGTTGACCGAGCGACCACCGAGCGCCACGAACAACCGCACGGTGTCGAGATGTTGGGCGGTGCTCGCCCGGATCTGCCCGAGCAGGGCCTGCTCATAGGCGCGTTGTGCCTCCAGCACTTGCAACAGCCCGCTCTCCCCTGCCCCATAGGCCTGCTGGTTCAGGCGCAAACTGTTGGCGGCGGCCTGTAGCGCGGCGGTCTGTGCCTGGTACTCCTCGGCGTCGTGGTTGATCGCCTGCAAGGTGTCTGCGACCTGGCCGAAGGACTTGATGACGGTCTGCTGATAGTTGGCGAGCGCGGCGTTGTAGCCCTCCACGGCGGCCTGGCGCTCTGCCTTGAGAGTTCCGCCATCGAAGATCGGCCCCGCCAACCCGGCGGCAAAACCCCACAGCGCCGCACCACCATTGCCCGACGCGGCCTGGGCCAGTGACGCGGACAACTCCACACGGGGATAGAGATTGGCGGTGGCCACGCCGACCGCCGCGCTGGCCGCATGCAATTCGGCTTCGGCTTGCAGCACGTCCGGGCGGTCATGGGCCAGTTCGGACGGCAAGCTGACCGGCAGCGTGGTGGCCGAGGCAAATCCAGCCAGTTCGAAATCCGGTGCGCGCCAATCCGCCGGGCCCTTGCCCGCCAGGATCGACAGCGCATGCCGCGCCGCATCGCGCTGCTGGGCGAGTGGTGGCAACAGGGTGCGGTCCTGCGCCAGTCGCGTTTCGGCCAGGGAGACATCGAGCTGCGTCGTCGTGCCGCTGTGTTGCGCCGCGCGCACCAGTTCGAGGTTTTTCGCGTCGGTGGCGAGCAAGGTCTGCACCGCTTCCATCTGCGCGCTGGCCGAGGCCATCAGCAACGCCTGGCTGGCGACGTCGCCCGTCAGCGTCAGGTACGCCGCCTCGAAGCGATGCTGCTGGAAATCGGCCAATGCCTGCTGTTGCTCGACCCGGCGCTGATTGCCGCCGAATACGTCGAGGTCGAAACTGACCTGCGGCCCGACGCCATAGAAGTTCGTCACCACTGGCCGAGCGGCGTTGTGCACGCGCTGGCGGCCCGCTTGCGCGGCGAAATCCACCTGCGGGAAAAGTGCACCCTCGGCCGCAGCCACCGAAGCGGCGGCCTGACGCAACGTCGCGTCCGCTGCCGTCAGCTCAAGGTTGCCGGCAATCGCCCGGCGCATCACGCTGTCGAGCGTTTCGGAATGAAAGGTCGACCACCAGTCGACGCTGACCTTCTGACTGAAGGAAACGTGCTGCTCAGCCTGCACGTCATAGTGCTGCGAAGCGGTAACGGACGGCGCCTTATAGTCCGGGCCAACCGAACACGCGGACAGGGTCATGACGGCCGTGATAACAAGCCCATGGGATTTCATTACGCACACTCCGGAAAACTAGTGGGTCGTGACAGGTTTACGCAGCAGCAGCACCAGCGGGCTCACCACCAGCATTGCCCACAGCAGAATCTTGAATTGGCCGACCACCGCGATGAAGGCGGCCTGGCCGGTGATGGCTTCGTTCAGCGCGGCGAATCCCGCCAGGGGCGTCGATGCGGGGACCGAATGCACAGTCAGGTGGCCGGCCAGCGCCACGTGCATCGCCTGGGTGTTGTTGAAGAAGAACCACTGCACCACCGCCACACCCAGGGTGCTGCCGTAGACGCGGGACAGGTTGAACAGCCCGCTGCCTTCGGGGCGCAACGTCGGGTCGAGGGTGCTGAACGCCACCCGGGAAAGCGCCGGCATCAGCAGGCCCAGGCCCGCGCCCTGGATTGCGCCAGCCACTGCCACCGGCCAGCCGTCCATCAAGGGTGAATAGCCGAGCATCGAGTGGTTGGCGTAGATCACCACGGCGATCCCGGCGACCACAAATGGGCGGCCGTCGAGATGCGCAGGCACCTTGTTCATCAGCCAGAACGCACCCAGCAGCCCCACGCCACGGGGGATGGTGAGGAAGCCTGTGGTGTCGGGCGGGAAGCCCAGCAGTTCATCCAGCATCGGCGAGGTCATCGCCATGGTCGGCAGCAGCACGAAACCGACGGCGAAGAACAGGATGGTCGACAGCACGAAGTTGCGGTCGCGCAATAACCCCTTGCTGATGAAGTGTGTGCTCGAGGTGAACCGGTGCATTGCGAACAGGTAGAACCCCAGGGCACTGGTGGCGGCTTCCAGCCAGATCTCGGGCGAGTCGAACCACTCCAGGCGCTGGCCACGGTCGAGGACCATTTGCAGGCCGATCACGCCGAGGGTGAAGCTGGCGAAGCCTGCGAAATCAAACGCAGCAGCGCTGTTGGCTTTCTTCTCCTGCTGCAACATCGCCACGATCAAGAAGGTGTACGCCAACAGCGGCAAGCTGGCGTAGAACATCCAGCGCCAGCCGAAATGCTCGCTGATCCAGCCACCAATCGCCGGGCCGCTGACAATCCCCAGCAACCCGATCGCCGTCCATAACGGGCCGAATTTTGGCCGTTGCAACGGGGCCAATGTCTCCAGGGCGATGGCCATCGACAGCGGCGCCAATACGCCGCTGGCAGCCCCCTGGATGATCCGCGCGCCGACGAATTGCAGTGAGGTGGTGGCCTGTGTCGCGAGCAGCAGGCCGAGGGCGAAGATCAGCATCGCCGCCTGGTAAACCGCCTTCACGCCGAGGCGCGCAGCAAGCCACTGAGCCACCGGCAACGTAATCGCGCTGGCCGCCAGGTACGACGTGAAGATCCACCCCGCCTCGTCATCCGTCATCGACAAACTGCCCTGCACAAACCGCAGGGCCGAGTTCGGCAGCGACACGTTGACCGCCTGCAACCAGGTCACCAGCAACGCCGCAAACCGGAGAGTACGTGCGCCGTTCATGGGCCGGTCCTGATATCAACCGTCACCGTGGCGCTGGTGCCGGAGAACAGCGGCAAGTCCGCGTTGGCCTCGTCCAGTTCCAGGCGCACCGGCACCCGCTGCACCACCTTGACCCAGTTGCCGGTGGCGTTTTCCGGCGGCAGCAGCGCGAAGTCGGCACCGGCGCCCGGGCTCAGGCTGGTGATGTGCGCCTTGAAGGGATGATCCGGGTAGGTGTCGAGCTTGATGGTTGCCTGCTGACCGGCTCGCATATGGGTCATCTGGGTTTCGCGAAAGTTGGCCTCGACCCAGGTGCGACGGGGCGACAGCAAGGCGAAGGCCGGCGCGCCGCTGTTCAGGTAATCGCCGACCTGCACGTCATCCACCTTGGCCACCACGCCGTCGTCGGGGGCATAGACCGTCGCGTACGAGAGGTAGAGTTGTGCCTCGTCGAGCTGCGCCTGGGCCTCCCGAATCGCCGGGTGTCGGTCGATTTCGATGTCGGGATTGCCGTTCAGCGCCACCACCGTATTGGCGATCTGCTGCTCGACGGACGCCACGCGTTGCCGGGCGACTTTCAGGTCGGTATCGGCCCGTTCGAACACGGCCTGGGACACGAACTCGGTGGCCACCAGGGCCTTTTTGCGGGCGAATTCCTTCTGGTCGAAACCCGCCGATTCCTTGGCCGCCTGCAACTCTGCCTGCTGTTGCCGGTAGCTGGCCTTGAGGCCTTCAATCCGCAGGCGCGCCACGCTCAATTGCGCCTGGGCACGCTCGACCGCGACCTGGAACGGCTCGGGGTTGATACGCAGCAGTACCTGCCCCTTGTGTACCGACTGGTTGTCTTCCACGGCGATCTCCACGACCTGCCCGGATACCCGCGCATTGATCGACGCCTTCGCCACTCGGGCATACGCGTTATCGGTGGATACGTACGGCGCATCCTTGAGGTAATACACATACCCGGCCGCTGCAATGAGTACCGGAAAGCCCACCATCAACAGTGAACGCCAGGGGGTGCGGGTCGTGTTTTCCAACGCATTGCTCATGATCGAATCACCTTTGCTGAGCCCGGGATTTCTGAGGCCTTAATTTTGTGCGATGATGTAAGAATATCGACCCACCCACCTCTACTCAAGGATTTTTGTACGCCATGGCACAAAAAAAGATCACAGAGGCAAAAGGCCGTGGCCGCCCACGGGCCTACGACCCCGAAACGGCAATGCAAAAAGCCCTCGGGGTGTTCTGGAGCACCGGCTATTCCGGCGCCTCACTGGACAGCATCGCCACCGCCGCCGGGATGAACAGGCCAAGCCTGTACGCCGCGTTCGGCGACAAACACGCGATCTACCTCAAGGCACTTGAGCAGTATTGGGGTCTCGCTTCTGCCGCCATCGACGAGGCGCTGGACGACCCGAGCCTGACCCTCGCAGAGGCGTTGATGCGCTTATATGAAGGCCAGTTGTCGATCTACTTTTCGGGGGATGGCGAGCCACGGGGCTGCTTTATCATCGGCACCGCAACCACTGAAGCGGTGGAGGATGCGGAGATTCGCGCCGTGCTTTTGCAGCGCCTCGACGCACTCGACGCCCATCTCGAAACCCGCTTGCGCACGGCCATCGAGGCCGGTGAGTTGAAAGGTGGTGCAGACCCGGCAGCCGTCGCCGTCCTCGCCGCGTCTTTGGTGCACAGCCTTTCGATTCGTGCACGGGCGGGCAAACCCCACGCCGAATTGATCACCCTGGCGCGCAATGCCGTGCAGGTCATCTGCGGATGAGTGAAGGACTGGAAGACATTCTGGCCGAGCACCTGGCCGTGATTTTTTGCGGGATAAACCCGGGGCTGAAGGCCGCCACCACCGGGCATCACTTCATGGGCAGGAGCAATCGGTTCTGGCGCACGCTGCACCTGGCCGGGTTTACGCCCCATGAAGTGCAGCCGGAGAACGACCGCACGATCCTGCAATACCAATGCGGGCTGACCACGGTGGTGGAGCGGCCTACGGCCCGGGCGGACCAGTTGTCGGCGGATGAATTCAGGGCGGCGGCGGCGGGTTTTGAACGCAAGATCGCACGTTATGCGCCACGGTATGTGGCGTTTCTGGGAAAGGCCGCCTATAGCGCGTTGAGCGGGCAGAAGCAGATTGCCTGGGGACTTCAACCGCACACCTTGGGGTGTGCGGCGGTGTGGGTTCTGCCCAACCCCAGCGGCAGGAACCTTGGGTTTACGCTCGACCAATTGGTGCAGGCGTACCAGCAATTAAGGCTGGCAACACTCAGTCCCGATTAGAACTCAACTTCTCCCACAAAAAGCTGTAGACCAGCGCACTCATATGCGCAGCCTGCGCATTGTCTGCCGCCCCGCCGTGCCCACCTTCGATATTTTCGTAGTACGTCACGTCCTTGCCGGCCTCGATCATCTTCGCCGCCAGTTTGCGGGCGTGGGCTGGATGCACCCGGTCATCGCGGGTCGAGGTCAGGAAAAACACCGGTGGGTAGGCCTTCGCCGGATCGAACAGGTGGTATGGAGAAAACGTCTGGATGTACGCCCACTCTTCAGGTACGTCCGGGTTGCCGTATTCCCCCATCCACGACGCCCCGGCCAACAGGAGGTGATAGCGCTGCATGTCGAGCAAGGGCACCTGGGAGACGATTGCACCGAACAGTTCCGGGTATTGAGTAAGCATATTGCCGACCAACAGACCACCGTTGCTGCCACCCTCCGCGCCCAGGTGTCGGGGCGAAGTAATCCCGCGGTCGATCAGGTCACGGGCCACTGCGGCAAAATCTTCGTAGGCACGCGGACGGTTCTGCTTGAGTGCGGCCTGGTGCCAGCGCGGGCCGTATTCACCGCCACCGCGAATGTTGGCAACCACGTACACCCCGCCCTTCGAAAGCCAGGCGCGGCCTGCCTTACCGGAGTAATACGGGGTCAGGGAGTATTCAAAGCCGCCGTAACCATAGAGCAAGGTCGGCGCCGTGCCGTTGCGCGGCAGGTCTTTGCCGAGCACCAGGAAATACGGCACACGAGTGCCGTCCCTGGAGACCGCAAAGTGCTGCTCGATCACGTGCTGGCTGGAATCGAAAAAGGCCGGCAGGGTTTTCAGTACCTCGGGCGGATCACCGATCTCGGCCAGCGACAAGGTGGTCGGCGTCAGGTAGTCAGTGGTCACCAGCCAGACGGCATCACTGTCGTCGCTGTCCACTGCGCTGGCATCCACCGTCCCCATGCTCGGCGCCCCGGTGAACGGGCTGTGCTGCCAGCCGTTCGCGCCGGGAGTGAGGACGCTGAGGCGGTTCTTGACGTGATCCAGTACGTTCAGCACCAGGTGATTCAACGTCCAGAAAAACCCTGCCAGCGAGGTGCTGTCCGTAGGGGTGAACAGCACCTCGAAATCCCGCTGGCCTGCCATGAAGCGATCAAACCGGATCGCCAGCAACGAGCCGGCCACAAACACTTCATCAAGCGTCCAGTCCTCCCGCAGTTCCAGCAGCAGCCAGTCTTTGTACACCGACTTTTCCGCTGAGTTCGGCGCGTCGATTTTGCTTAACTGGTTGTCGCTGCCCCGCAGGTACAGCTCGTTGTTGTAGAACGCCAGCGTGCGGCTGACGAAGTCACGCTCGTAGCCGGGCGTGTCGTCGTGCATCGCCGCGATGTACATATCATCCAGCGCGCCTTCATAGACAAGACTGGCGGCACTCAACGGCGTACCGCGCTGCCACTGCTTGACGATGCGCGGGTAACCGGAACGCGTCATCGACCCTTCACCAAAATCGGTATAGACATAGACGTTGTCACGGTCGATCCAGCCCAGGCCGCCCTTGGACTCGGGCAACTGGAAGCCGTCTTCGACCCAGGTCTTGCTGGCCAGATCAAACTCGCGGGTGACATTCGCATCGGCGCCGCCACGGGACAGCGCCAGCAGGCAGCGCTGGTAGTCCGGGCGCAAGAAATCAGCACCGTGCCACACCCAGTTTTCGCCCTCGGCGGCGTTCAGTGCGTCAAGGTCCAGCAACGTTTCCCAGTCAGGTTGAGGCTTGCGGTACTCCGCCAGCGTGGTGCGACGCCACAGGCCCCGCGGGTGGGCGGCGTCCATCCAGAAGTTGTAGTAATAGGCGCCGACCTTATCGACGTAGGGGATGTTGCTGTCCGAGTCCAGTATCTCCAGCACATCGGCCTTGATCTGCTTGAAGCTGTCGGAGCGGGCGAGCCGGTCTTCGGTCCTGAGGTTCTGGGCGCGTACCCAGTCCAGTGAACGCGTGCCGTCGACGTCTTCAAGCCATTGGTAGGGATCGTTGGACGTTTCGGGAAGTTTTGACATGTTCGAATCCTGTCGAAAAGCAGAAATGGATAGCGTGCCCGACTTTGAGCCTTTTTGATCGATAAAAAAAGCAAGAAACCGGGTGCGCCAGCCGATCTGATCGGCGATACATGGCGGACGTACCGCAGGCTGGTGCGGCAGGAGGACAAGCGATGGCTGACAAAAACATGTGGATGCTGATGGGCGCAGACGCAAGCCCCTTCCCAAGCCCCGAGCCGGGAACGCTGGGCGGCCACCGAGGCGGCAAGCGCTATGGAAAGCTCGACTGTCGTGCGGCGCTGGGAGCCATTGCGCGTGGCGGCTACGTGAAAAATCGCGTGTTTTTTCTCGATGAAGCGACGGCTATCGCCGCGGGATTTCGTCCTTGTGCGGTGTGCATGCCAGCCGAATATCGCCTGTTTCGAGGGCACGCCTGAATCGAGTGTCCGGGACAAATTCCGGGCAAAAAAAGCCTGCATCGCTGCAGGCTTTTTTACTATCTGGCTCCACGACCTGGACTCGAATAGAAGATTAAGCATCTGTTTTAAAAGTAAATTATGTCGACTTATAAAATATTTATCCCTAAGGTTATCCTTATTAAGCCCGGATTTTATACGAACTCTTTGGATCCCCATGAGCACGGCAGTTGCGTCCGTCCCGCCTACCGATCAGTGCAGTAGTTCGTTCCTCGTGATCACTGTGTCAGTCAGAAACGGACTTTAGTTGGGTGGTTTAGGTATTGAAAAAGACGTCCTGAATTTCGACAGGTTTTGATTCGTGGTTTGCATTCCTGCCGGCTAATCAATGGCATTGATGCTGACCATCTTTTGCATCCGACTTGACCGATACTCGTAGAGAAGGTGACCGGCAGTGAGCAACCCAAAGCTGACGATTGCGATGGGCAGAAATTGGCCGTTCTTTGCCGGTCGCGACGGGCAAGAGTCGGCCAGAAGGTACCATTGAGTAACGGCAACAATCGACCCAAAGTAGAAACTTAGGAAAGCAAACTGGCTCTACCACCACGGTTACGATTCAGGAGGACTATTCCCGAATGGGACTGATGCCCTCTAGAGTCGAGAATGATGTGTCTTTCGCCGTCAGCAGAAAATCCCTCATGTAGGGTGTGGTCAGCATGTCCGTACGCACCGCAGCGAATAGAGTGGGAAATAGGCCTTTGTCGCCCAGGCGTCGAGCTGTGACATATCCACGAGACGTGTATTCGTGCACGGCCCAGTTTGGTAGGCAGCAAATCCCTCTACCAGATGCGACGAGTTGCATCATCATCACGGTCATTTCTGAGGTTCGTATGTTGAGCGGTTCGACATCGGCGGGGTCAAGGAAACGAGTGAAGATGTCGAGCCGGTCTCGGTCGACGGGATAGGTGATCAACGTGAAGGGCTTCAAGTCCATTGGCAGAATAATACTTTTCCCAACCAGTGAATGATGGTTATCCACGGCCAGCAATGCTTCATACATGAACAGCGGCACATAGGTAACGCCACTCAGGTTTATCGGATCGGAGGTCACGACCAGATCCAGATCCCCTCGGGCTAAAGCTGGAAGCGGCGCGAATGAAAAACCTGATGCCAGATCCATCTCCACCTCAGGCCATGAGGTCCTGAAGGCGTCAATGGCTGGCATCAGCCACTGGAAGCAGCTATGACACTCAATTGCCAGGTGCAAACGCCCAGCAGAGCCTCCCGCTAACCGGCTGAAATCGCGCTCAGCTTCCCTCATCAATGGAAGCACTTCATCCGCCAGCCTGAGCAATCTAAGACCCGCACTGGTAAAGCGCATCGGTTTGGTCTTGCGCGCGAACAATGTCATACCCATCCGCTCCTCCAGCTCTTTGAGCTGATGGGAAATGGCTGACTGCGTCAGGTTCAAACGCTCAGCCGTCTCCACCAGACTGTTGGTGTCACGCATGGTTTGTACGGTTTTAAGATGACGAATATCGATCATGATCATGAATAAAATTTGAGTTGTCATAGACTAAAATTAGTTTGTCTCACCATAGATTAATTGACGACAATGGGTCTAGAGATAAACGAATTGCAGTCGCCTGCTTCTCAGGGGTTAATCCTCCTCGTATTTCCGTGTATGGGAGGCGACTGTGAACCTGGAAATCCCGCTGAGAACTCGCGATGACAACGGTAGATCGACCTCAACTCACCTTGCCGAATGGAGCCGATAAGCTGCTCCTCCACTCTTGCTGTGCTCCCTGCTCTGGAGAGGTGATGGAAGCGATCACGGCATCGGGGATCGACTACACAATTTTCTTCTACAACCCGAACATTCACCCTGCACGCGAGTACCTGCTGCGCAAGGACGAGAACATCCGTTTTGCCGAAGACCACAACGTGCCGTTTGTGGATGCCGACTATGACACCGACAACTGGTTCGCTCGTGCTAAAGGGATGGAGCATGAACCTGAACGCGGCGTACGTTGCGCCATGTGCTTTGACATGCGTTTTGAACGTACGGCCCTGTATGCCTTTGAGCATGGATTCAGCGTGATCAGCAGCTCGCTAGGGATTTCTCGTTGGAAGGATATGAAGCAGATCACTGATAGCGGTATCCGCAGCGCGCAGAAATATCCTGGAGTCAGCTATTGGGATTACAACTGGCGCAAGGCGGGCGGTTCGGCACGGATGATCGAGATCAGCAAGCGTGAGCGTTTCTATCAACAAGAATACTGCGGCTGTATCTACTCACTGCGAGACACCAATCACCATCGCAAGGATCAAGGGCGAGACATCATCCGTATCGGCGTGAAGTATTACGGGGATGACCGTGATGATGGCTCGGTTGGTAGGTAACCGGCCAGAAACGGCACTCATATGCAAAAGGAAAATTCCTCACTTTATGTCGTCACTGGAGCCGATGAGGATGTGCGGCTGAATGATGAGATCTCTCCGATACGGATAAAACATGAGTGTGTTGAAAGAAGCACTGCACGATGGCGTATTCACTTGCGTCGTTGAGTTTGTGCCCAAACCATCATCGGAGCGTTTTGCTGCTTTTGAGGCTCTCATGGAGCATGCACGGCTTCACGAGTGGCCGCTCGTCGCCGCCGTGGCAGACCGTGTTGGCGGTAACCTGGATGTGGGCCCTGTGGACGCATGTGCTGCTTTCAAACGCCCAATTCCGGTGCTCATTCATTTTTCTGGAAAAGACCGCGAGCGTTCCGGCCTGTTGGCACAACTGGACAGGCTGGAAAACCTGGGTGTAAATCAGCTGCTGCTCATCAGTGGCGACCGATTGTCAGGACGTGAGCCTGGCCAGCGCCCGGTGCGTTATCTCGAATCGGTGCCCGCGCTGCAAATCGTTCGTGCGGCTCGCCCGGACTGGCTGTTGGGCGCTGCGCTCAATCCATTTAAATATTGCGAGGAGGAAGGCGGCGCCCAGTACCTCAAGGCACAAAAGAAGCTTGCTGCGGGTGCCGATTTTCTCACTGTACAACTCGGCTTCGACACCCAGAAGCACTTGGAAGCGCTTGCTTGGATGGCTGAACAGGACAGGCCTAAGCCACTTCTGGCTTGCGTGATGGGGTTAACCCCGCAACGCGCCAACATGCTTCAGCGTACCTGGCATCGTGATCAGCCCCTCTATGCTTAAAGCGCTGGCTGCTGAGGCAGCTATCTCAGAGGATCATGCACACTTGCGCTGCATTGATCGCTTGGCTCTCCAGATCGTCGGCTTGCGGTTGATGGGATATGCCGGAATCCACCTGTCCGGTGTCCACACGCCAGATGAGCTTGTAGCGTTGGAACAGCGGATTTCCATTTGGGTCAGCCAAATCGATTCCCTGAAACAGTGGCAGCCAGCTTGGGAAGCTAGTTGGCACTTGGATGGCCAACGTTGCAGTCACTTTTAACCCCATTGGAGGCAATTGGTATCGGGGCGAATCCAGCGTGAAGGCGACTCTGAAAGAAACGTTTCGCTACCACGTATTGTCGGCCTTCCATTCTCACCTTTTCAGTCGAACCACGGGGCTCAGCAAGGCTTTCGGCTGGAGCGTACAGCGCTCTGTATGGTCTTCCGCTACGGGGTAACGATGGTTGCACCAATTGGAGCGAAATCTGAAACGTCCCGTGATGGGCTGCAACACCTGCGGGCAGTGTCGTCTTGAGGATACGCTGTATGTCTGTCCCGAAACATGTCCGAAAGGATTGGCCAATGGCCCCTGCGGCGGCACTCAACTCAACCGTTGCGAGTTCGGGGATCGGGAGTGCGTACACAGTGTGAAGTACCGTACCGCCAAGTCAGTAGGTCAGTTTCCAGTTCTCGCAGATCGCTTGATTCCGTGCGTTGAGCTGGGCAGTAGACATCGTAGTTCCTGGCCACACTGGTTTGCTGCCGATTCCAGGCAGTCTGGAAAAGCATCCGAATGAAATCGAAAGAGCAGCAGGCGCATGAGCCGAGAATTGAGCATTCAAGATCGACCAGACAACTGATAGCGCCTTTAGTTATCGAAGCGGTCAAGCAGAATCGCTACCAGGTAGCGCGCAGATATGGCCGGGTCACTATCGCCTAGCATGAGTATTTTTACGTGCGAGCACAGGATATTCTGGTACATAGCGACGTTTTTCACACGTATCAAAAAGAAGGACGTCAACGGTTGCTCGATGCAGATGTATACGGGGTGATCGACAGGGGCCTCCACGATGACCTCACCGCTGCGCCTACACGCCATCATGAGCGTGACTAATATTCTTTTGAAATCAATTCGTTTTTGTTCATGTAGCCTGCCTGCTTAAAATGCGTGCAGCACTTCACTGTGGCTGATCTACAGGCCGTCGAGCGAAGGAAGAGAATGTTGATCAAAGCTGAAAGAGGCAATGCGCCAGTTCAGGCTTGTCAAAAATATAGGTGCAGGTCACGATGAACAATGAATTCACATTTGCTATCAAGAAAATTTGTTTTGATGAAAACTACTTTCCCTCAGACAATACGCGCATTACGACCAACTTTGCTAATTTAGCAAGAGGAGAGAGTCGTCAGGAGAATTTGCGTAACACTTTAAAGATGATTGACAATCGATTTAATGCTTTGGCGCACTGGGATAATCCGACCAGTGATCGTTACGCGGTCGAGTTGGACATTATCTCCGCTGAAATGAAAATTGATCCTGAAGGTTGCGGCCAACCTATTCCGTTAATTGAGATTTTGAAGACAACCATTGTTGATCGAAAAACCAATGAACGCATCAATGGCATTGTAGGTAATAATTTCTCATCCTACGTGCGAGACTATGACTTCAGTGTGAGACTGCTGGAGCACAACAAGAACCAGTCGGAGTTCAGCACCCCAGATGACTTTGGCGATTTGCACGGCAAACTGTTTAAGTGCTTCGTCAACTCAAGCGCTTACAAAGATCATTTCGACAAGCCACCTGTCATCTGCCTGAGCGTATCAAGTACCCGGACATACCTGCGAACCGAGAACCAGCACCCTGTCCTGGGCTTTGAGTACCAGCAAGATGCGTACTCTTTGACAGATGAGTATTTCAGGAAAATGGGCTTGAAGGTTCGTTATTTCATGCCGCCGAACAGTGCTGCGCCACTGGCTTTCTACTTCTCAGAGGATTTGCTCGGTGATTACACCGATCTTGAGTTGATTGGCACCATCAGTACAATGGATACGTTCCAGAAAATCTACCGTCCTGAGATTTACAATGCGAACTCCGTAGCTGGAAAGTTCTATCAGCCTAGTTTGAAGCATCAGGACTACTCATTGACTCGAATTGTTTATGATCGAGAAGAGCGTAGCCGACTGGCTGCCGAACAGGGAAAGTTTGCCGAAGAACAATTCATCAAGCCATATCAAGCCATTTTTGATCAGTGGTCTGTTAGCTGCGCGCTTTAATAATTTAAATCAAGGTCATTTTTAATGAAAAAACTGTTGCCTACTTCGACCGCTGGTAGCCTGCCTAAACCTTCCTGGCTTGCACAACCTGAAACGCTTTGGTCACCCTGGAAATTGCAGGATGAAGAACTAGTTGAAGGTAAACAAGACGCTCTGCGCCTCTCATTGCAGGAGCAACAGCTGGCCGGTATCGATATCGTCAGTGATGGCGAACAGACTCGTCAGCACTTTGTGACGACCTTCATCGAGCATCTCGAAGGTGTCGATTTTGAGAATCGTGAAACCGTCCGGATTCGAGATCGCTACGATGCCAGCGTGCCGACGGTTGTAGGTGCGGTTGCTCGGAGAAAGCCGGTGTTCGTCGAAGACGCCAAATTTTTGCGCCAGCAGACGAAGCAGCCGATCAAGTGGGCCCTACCTGGCCCAATGACCATGATCGATACCCTCTACGATGCTCACTATAAAAGCCGTGAAAAACTGGCTTGGGAATTTGCGAAGATTCTCAATCAGGAGGCCAGAGAGCTGGAGGCTGCCGGGGTAGATATCATCCAGTTCGATGAGCCCGCATTCAACGTGTTCTTCGACGAAGTGAATGACTGGGGTGTAGCCACCTTGGAGCGAGCCATCGAAGGGCTTAAATGCGAAACCGCCGTGCATATTTGCTACGGCTACGGCATCAAGGCCAACACCGATTGGAAGAAAACGCTTGGTTCGGAATGGCGCCAATATGAAGAGGCGTTCCCCAAGTTGCAGAAATCCAGCATCGATATCGTCTCGCTGGAATGTCATAACTCTCACGTCCCTATGGATTTGATCGAACTCATTCGGGGCAAAAAAGTAATGGTGGGGGCCATTGATGTGGCAAACCATGCTATCGAGACGCCCGAGGAGGTTGCCAATACCCTGCGCAAGGCACTTCAGTTCGTCGATGCCGACAAGCTCTATCCATGCACCAACTGCGGCATGGCTCCGTTGCCTCGTCAGGTGGCAAGGGGCAAGTTGAATGCGTTGAGTGCAGGCGCAGAGATCATTCGGAAAGAGCTGTCGAACTAGGAACTGCGATGTCACTCACTGCCGCTACCAATGCTACAGCTATTGCCATCGAGCCCGTGAGCTTTCGTGAGGCGCTCGGGCATTACGCCTCCGGTATTACGGTGATCACATCGCACACCGGTGATGAGCCGATTGGCTTTACTTGTCAGTCGTTCTATAGCGTTTCGATGAACCCGCCGTTGGTGTCGTTCAGCGTCATGCGCAGTTCGGCCAGCTATCCGAAGATTCGCGAGGCAGGTCGGTTCGCAGTCAATATTTTGTCCGGTGAGCAGGCCGGGATTTCCAACCAGTTCGCTCGCCGAGGCACGGATAAATGGCAGGGAATCGAATGGCAGGAATCGCCGCTGGGCAATCCGGTCATCGATGGCAGCCTGCATTGGCTCGATTGTGAGATTCACGCCGAGTATATCGCGGGTGATCACGTGATCGTGATTGGTGAGGTGAAAGCTTTGGATCTGCAAAAAGCTGATACCGAACAGCCATTGCTGTATTTCAAAGGGCAGTATCGCAACCTGGCGGCGCATGGCGCAGTTTGAGCGACGAGCGTTTTTCTGCGTAACCGGAGTGGCCACAAACCACTCCTTTATGCTGCGTTAAAGCAAATTAGACGCCTACAGCCTTGCGAGATGGGTATAGGGCCAACTCGGCAACCTTGCCGAAAATCAGTCCTAGGCTAGTCCACAGTACGATCTGGATACCTAACGACGCCGTACGGAACTTCCACAGCAGTACCGCAGAGAAGTTGTCTGGCACCTCATTGATCGTTGGGAACAAGTAAGCGGCGACCGATACGATGACTAGATAAAGCGCGACACCACTGATGGCGCCACTCCAGATGCCGTTTTGGCCGATCAGCTTGCGGCCCACATTGACCGAAATCACGGCGCCGATCACAGACACCAGCATGATCAGGAAGAACAGTTGAGTGCGCAATCCGATTGTGTCTGGGTTACCAACCGAAGGCGGATTCGGCGGATACTTCAGGCCAGGAATAAGAAACACCGCCACGAACGCGGTCAGTGCCAGCAGTGCTGCCAGACCGCAAGGCCCGACACGGCCAATGCGACCCAACGCGTAGGCGAAAACCAGCGAGAAGATGCCGCCCAGCGATACGCTGTACACGACAACGCCAGTTAGCAGGCCAGCGCTGCCCTGCACGTCGCGGCTAACCAGTTCCTCCTCTTCCTCGGCGTCACCGTGCATATGCGCCATGCTTTCTTCGAAAGCAATCGCCTTGTCCACCTGTGGCTCACCAAACACTTTGGCGAATCCAAATGCCAGAAGGCCTGCAATTAGACCGACAAGCATGCCCCTGACGAGTAAACGACCAGTCATGTGAAATACCTCAAGAAATCAGTGGCAGGGGAAACCCAGAAGATGACGACTATCGTGTACGAACTCGTGCACGTACATGCCTTTGAATACCGCCGTGGCGCCTTGTTCGGCGCCGACGAAGTAGATCGCGAGCATTAGCAGCAGGCCACCGAAGATTGCCCAAGGCAGCACTTCACCCAGAGGAATGGTAGGGATGGAGATGTCGGTATCAGTTGCAGCGGTATAAGCCACGAAAACCTCCTGGGATTTCGCGTCCCGTTGACGGTGGTAAGGATCGAAGAAAGGTCTGGCTTTCGGCAATGAGCCGACCACAGTGGCGCGACCGCGTCAGAGTTAGACCGACTTCTTGCTTCGTAATAAATTGATACAACTCCGCTAGTGTAGTCCTTCCCTGCTTAAGCTCACATGAATTTTTACCGTGCAGCACGAACCACGATATCCGCTTAGGCTGAGTTTTTTCCAAAGAATGGAGAAGGGAGATTTTGCAGCGGAGTGACGGTTATTGGCTGTTTTCTGACCTTCGCTTAGCGGTTGAACTGCCAGGATTTTCCTAGTCGATAAGTGAGTAATTGCATGGTCAGCAAATAGTAATAACGCGTCGAGTCAGTGCGCTGGTTTAGGTGGTGCTTTAAAAACCACGCAAGGTGTTTTCTCTGCCAAGTCCATGGGTTGTCGCGCTGCCATCGCTCAGCGATTGCTGTTTGGATAGCCTCCGCCTGACGAAGGTGGCGTTGGCGTGTGGAATGCGATCCGGTCAGAACGCCGGCCAGGAACAGCTCCATATCGAATGCCTTGCTCATGTTCGACCGCCAATGTAAGCCGACACCACGTCGATACGGCCGTGCCCGAGTTCATCGCTGATTTGTACTCGGGCCTCCTGATCTAACCGTCGGTCGAGCTGATAGCAGCGGCCACCGTTGATGGGCGCGAGATGATGGGTGATCTGTTCATAGCGTTCACACGCATAGGCCGCCCGCAAGTCGTGAAAGCCTTTGAGTTCGTGCGTATGGAGGAGGTCTCGAACGGGGCGGACGGAGCTCTGTGTGAAGTCCAGATAACTTTCGTGCGGTGCTAACAGGTTGTGGCTACCGTCAGGCGAGACATGATGGGCGAATGCCAGAGCGCCGCGGATTTGATCGTTCACCGTGATCCAGCGAGGGGCCGACGCACCTGAGCGGCCACCTTTGGTGACATCCTGGATGTTCATCTTGCCGTAGTGTTCGGCCTCACGTTTTAAACGCGGTAGGTCCGCCAATATGACCTCGCGTAAGCGCATGCCGGTGGCTCGTGCCAACTGAGCGATCGCCGCCGCGCGCGGCATTTGGTGTTCGCAGAGCACGTCGACGATCCGCTTCACCTGTTCGCGGTCTTGGCCTTGCGGCACTGAACGACGAACAGTGGTG
Organism: Pseudomonas sp. NPDC087814; assembly: GCF_044742865.1. NCBI lineage: Bacteria > Pseudomonadati > Pseudomonadota > Gammaproteobacteria > Pseudomonadales > Pseudomonadaceae > Pseudomonas > Pseudomonas sp. NPDC087814. Next base: position 169,905 of record NZ_JBIUVK010000005.1, read on the forward strand.
CGTCGCATTCCCAGCGCCTCACTCGGGCTCGGCACTTTCACATACTGATCACCGCGAAGCGCGGCCATGGTTCGATTCACACTGGACAACCGGTTTTGCGCAGTGGCGATAGCCAGCTCACCTTGTCCAACTTGTTGGCGCAGATGTCCGGTGTAGTCCAGCAAGGTTTGGCGATCTATCTGCCGCGCATCGTTAAACCCTAGCCCATCCTCCGACCGACACCAGCGCACAAACGCCTGCCACCGATCACTGTGTGCCTTGACAGTGCCGTAATGTCCGCCGCCAAATAGGTCTTTGAGCGCTTGCGGCCCGGCATAGCTCAACTGCCGACCATAGCCAAAATTGCGTCCATCTCGCCTGCCCACCAGTGCCATGATAGAAGTCCTCTCGAAGCCAAAACTTTTAAAACTGTCCCCACGTCATCCCGCCAAGAATGTTGAGTGTTATCAGGGATCAAGGCCCCTGCGACCTGTGAGGGTTGTCCACTAACGCGGGACTGGCGGCTCTTTACGACCGTGAGCTTGGGCATCTCATGATCTAGCCTCCTGAGCACTTCCGAAGAAGTGGGCGGGCGGAAGCTGCGCTGGCTGACGAGACCAATGCGCGAGATCCTGAGTCGGGTGAAGGCAGTGATGCGATGACTGGGGCATGCCTGACTGTCAGTCAGGTGCAGTCCATTCCGTGGGCTGCGGCACCATCATCTGCATCGCTGTTGCTGGTGACTTCGGTGTTTGTCGCGCCGATTGTCACGAGGGGGAATGCCGCAAAGCCTTGTACGAGGTGGGCTGCAGCAGTGGTAGGAGTGCCCGTCTCTTTCCGGGAGAAAGAGACGGGCAAAGTGGATAATTTGGGTCAAGGCTCGAATTTTCCGGAGCTCTGCGGTGGTGGATGAAATTATTCACCGGCGGAAATCGGTGGTTTTCCACAGATAGCTATATGGGCTTTAGATTTTTTAAGGGAGGTCCATCCAAACAGGGCGGCTTTGCAGCCCTATCTGGATGGACCCGCGTGGACAAAGCGGATCACTGAGATATGAGGACCGAGCGCTTACTCAGTTGCGCCACGTTTTGCTTTTAGGCGAGTGACATTCCCACCCGTCTGATTGGCGAATTCGCGTGGGCTGACATGCTTCTGCTGATTAGCCTCAAGGTAGCGACTCCACCAGTTCATGATCAGCCTGCGCTCTTCGATGAACTCGGCCTTGTGGATGTACGCGGCGCGGACGTTGTTGCGTTCCTTGTGGCTCATCTGCCGCTCAATGGCTGTGTCTGTCCACAAACCTGACTCGATCAGTGCGCTGCAGGCCATCGAACGAAACCCATGCCCACAGATCTCGGATTTGGTGTCGTACCCCATCTTCCGAAGCGCGCTGTTCACCGTGTTTTCGGACATTGGTTTCCAAGATTTGGTATCGCCTGCGAACACCAAGTCAAATTTGCCTGTGATTGCGTAGATCTGTTCGAGCAGGGCGATCGCTTGCGGCGATAAGGGTACAAGATGGATATCGCCTGCCATCTTCGTACCCCTTGTGGAAAAGGGTACGCCTTCCAACGCTGGTCGCGTGTCGGGTATTTCCCAGACGCCACGTTTGAGGTCGAACTCGCTCCAGCGGGCGAAGCGCAGCTCGCTGGAGCGTACAAACACGTGCAGCGACAGCAAGACCGTCAGCCGGGTAAGTGCGCGGCCTTTATAAGTGTCGATCCGTTCCTCCAATTCAGGCAAACGCGATAAGGATAAGGCGGGGCGGTGGATGACTCGCGAGGCTTTGATCGAGCCTACGAGGTCGTAAGCAGGGTTTACGGTGATAAGCCGGAGGCGCTTTGCCTCGCGCATGATGCTCTGCAGGTAGTTTTGTACCCTTAAAGCAATGTCTATCGTTCCGCGCCTCTTAATCGCGTCCAGGGGCCGCATCAGGTCGTGGGTATCAAGGTCAACAATGGCGCGGGCGCCGATCAGCGGGAAGAGGTGAGTTTTGAGGCGATTCATCACTGTCTTGGAATAGTCTGGTGCCCACTTGGCTGACATTTCCGTGTGCCAGCCGAGGGCAACGCTTTCAAAGGTGCGGCCTTTGATCAGAGCGTCCGTCTTGGCTAGGTTCTTGGCTCCTATGGGGTCAATGCCATCCGCCAGCATTCGCTTGACCTCCAAGCGCTTACGGCGCGCATCCGCGAGGCCAACGATGGGGTAGTTGCCGAATGAGGTCAGTCCTTCCCGGCCATCAGGTTTGACGTATCTGAGACGCCAGCCTTTGCGGCCATTGGGTTGGACTAGAAGGTAAAGGCCGTCGCCGTCGAAAAGCTTGTAGGCGCGGTCTGTGGGCTTGGCCGAACGGCAAGCGGCGTCGGAGAGTGGAGCAGTAGTGCGCGACATAAGGGTACTCCCTATTATCGAACTGACCTTTATCCCAAACTCTACCCTTAAAATGGCTGGTACCCACCGGAATCCGACAGAACGCCAAAATGAAAAAACCCGCCAGAAGGCGGGTTTTTCGGGGGTTTCAGAGATTTTGAAAGCCTTCTCTGGAACCTTGTATGGCTCCACGACCTGGACTCGAACCAGGGACCCAATGATTAACAGTCATTTGCTCTACCAACTGAGCTATCGCGGAATGCGCCGTATGTTACTGATTGAAAAGGAGAAGTCAAGCATTCAGTGAGATTTTTGCTCCACCCCAGGTGCGCCGCGCTGGAAAATCACCACGCCACTTCCTGTCACGACGCTGTCATACGTCAACGCCAACATCCGCAGATACCCCGCCCCTACCCTCTTCTTGAAGGACGACACATGCACACTCGCTCAGGCCCGCCAGCGGTAAAAACCCTGCTTGCCCGTTTTATCGTTATCGGATGCAGCCTGACGGTGAGCGCGTGTGACAGTGTGACCAGGAGCACGCCTGTCGCGCCTGCTTCGTTCAAAACCCTGGACGGTGCACCGCCGCTGGTTATCGGCCATCGCGGCCTGCCAGGACTGTACCCGGAAGAAACCCGGGCCTCCTACGAGCATGCAGCCGACGCTGGTGCGGATTCGCTGGAGCTGGACCTGCACATGACCAAGGACTGTGTATTGGTGGCCCGGCACAATCCCTGGTTGAGCGACAACACCAACATCAGCGACGTCGCGAAGACCAATCCCGAAGTTGCACGCCGCAAGCGCACGGTGCCGGGTGTACTGGTTAACGTCAGGTATCCGGCCACTGCAGAAAATGGCCCGGCCCAGTACCTGAGTGATCTGACTGACCCCAACGATCCAAAATCCGTGTTGAAGTCCTTGATCGTGGATGGCGAAGACCATACCAACGACTGGTCAATCAGCGATTTCACCCTGGCCGAACTCAAGCAATGGATCGGCGGCACGACGTATGATGCCCGCGACGAGCGCCCGACCGAACTCAACGGCAAGCTGCCGATCCTGAGTTTCCAGGAAGTGATCGACATCGCGAAAGCCAAAAGCGCCGCCACTGGCCGCGTGATTACCACCTACCCGGAAAGCAAGAACCCGATCTGGAACAATGCCCAGGCCATCGCCAACGGCTGCGGCGCGCCGGGCAGTCATCCGTTCGAAGCGGCGTTTCTCAAGACCCTTGAAGACAACAACCTCAATCGCAAAGATGCGCCGGTGTTCGTGCAGAGCTTCGACCCGAACAGCCTGAAATACCTGCGCTCCATCGGCCTGCAAACCAGGGCGGTTCAACTGGTGGATGGGAACGGGGTGAACTTCAAGACCGGCGAGACCATTTTCATCACCGACAAACCCAACACCTTCGTCAGCGGCCGCCCCTACAGCTGGACCGTCGCCGGCGACCCACGCGCCTTTGGTGCGATGCTGACCCCGGCCGGGCTGGCCGAGGTCAAGACCTACGCCGACGGCATCGGGCCATGGAAGCCGCAAGCGATGTCGCTGACTGCCGCTTCAGCGCATAACCCCGGCTTGCCCGAGGTCGATACCTTCAAGCCCACCAGCCTGATCAGCGATGCGCACAAGGCCGGCCTGTTCGTGCATATTTTCACCTTCCGCAACGAAGCCAAATACCTGGCAGGTGCCTACAAGGGCAACCCGGCGGCGGAATACATGGCCTTTTTCCGCGCCGGTGTTGACGGTGTGTTTACGGATTTCACGCCGACTGCCGTTGCGGCCCGAACTGCCTACCTTAAAGAAGTCGCGCGCTAAAAAGTCGTGCGCAAAGATGGCGGCCTTATGGGCCGCCATCCTTCAGTCGAGTTGCTCAATCACCCCTCCTGCCTTGAGCTGCCCCAACTGCTCTGCCGACAACCCGAGGCGCTCGCCCAGTACCTCATCGGTATGCTGCCCCAACATCGGCGCCGGCCTTACATACTCTACCGGCGTGCCCGACATCTTGATCGGGCTGCCGACCATCTCGAACTGCGGATTCCTGGGATGCGGGATCTTCACCATCAACCCACGGGCAATCACCTGCGGCTCTTCCAGGGATTGCGCGATGTTGTTGATCGCCCCCACCGGTACTTTCGAGGCGTGAATACTCGCCACCCACTCGTCCGCCGTGCGCCCCAGGAAGTGCGCCGACAACAGTTCGACAATCTCCGCCCGATGCGCAACCCGATCGGCATTGCGCCGAAAGCGCGGGTCTTCCGGCAGGTGCGGCAAACCGATGCTGTGGCACAGCGCTACAAACTGGCTGTCGTTGCCGCAGGCAATAATGAAGTCGCGGTCGGCGGCGCGGAACACCTGGTACGGCACGATGTTGGCGTGGGCGTTGCCGAAACGCTGCGGCACCTTGCCCGAGGCCAGGTAGTTCATGCTCTGGTTGGCCAGGGTTGCCACTTGTACGTCCAGCAGCGCCATGTCGATGTGTTGGCCAACGCCGGTGCGTTCGCGGCTGAGCAGTGCGGCCTGGATCGCGACGGTGGAATACAGGCCGGTCATCAGGTCGGAGAACGCCACGCCGACTTTTTGCGGGCCGCCGCCGGGCAGGTCGTCGCGTTCGCCGGTGATGCTCATCAGGCCGCCGATGCCCTGGATGATGAAGTCGTAGCCGGGTTCTTCGGCGCGCGGGCCGGTCTGGCCGAAGCCGGTGATGGAGCAGTACACCAACCGTGGATTGATCTCGGCCAGGGTCGCGTAATCCAGGCCATAACGCGCCAGGGAACCGGCCTTGTAGTTTTCGATCAGTACGTCGGAGCTGGCCGCCAGGGCCCGCACCAGTTCCTGGCCTTCGCTGGTGGCCAGGTCAATGGCCACGGATAGTTTGCCGCGGTTGGTGGACTGGTAATAAGACGCCTGCCCGGACGACTCGCCGGTGTCGGTCTTCATCCACGGCGGGCCCCAGCCGCGGGTATCGTCGCCACTCTGTGGCCGTTCGATCTTGATCACTTCCGCGCCCAGGTCGGCCAACACCTGGCCACACCAGGGCCCGGCCAATACCCGGCTTAAGTCCAGCACCCGCAAACCTGTCAATGCACCCATTATTCTTGTCCTGTGATGAATCGAAATCAGCCGACTGCCGGCTCTTCATGACGCAGGGAAATCCCCAGCACGGCACGCCGCCGCAGCCAGGGGCTGGGGCGATAACGTGGGTCGTGGGTGAGTTCGCTCATGCGTTGCAAAATCGTGAGGATGCGCCGTGGCCCGAGGGCATCGCCCCAGGCGAGCGGGCCTTGTGGATAACCCAGGCCGAGTTGTACGGCCTGGTCAATGTCGTCGACGCTAGCGATGCGTTGCTGGGCGATATCGCAGGCCAGGTTGACCACCATCGCCAGGGTGCGCTGGGCAACGAAGCCGACGCTGTCGCTGATCACTGTCACACCTACACCGTCACTGGCGAGCAACGCGTGGGCGGCATCGCGGGTGGCGGTGGACGTCAGCGGGTTTTGCATCAGGGTGCGGTGGCGCGACAGGTCGGTCAGCAGGTCGATGCACAGGGTGCGTGCCGGGTCAGTGTGGAAGCGCTCGCTGGCCGAGGTGGCGTCGAGGCCGTAGGGCGCCAGCAGGCACAACGCTTCAGGCGAAGGCTGCGCCGCGCTTTCAAGGTGTGCGCCCAACTCGATCACCAGGGCGCTGAGGCGCTCGTAGTCTTCGGCGTTTTCGGTGGCGATCCATACCGGCGGGAATTGCTTGATGGAAGGCACCGGCTGCGGCTGCGGGCCGTCGACCACCTGGCCATTTTCATAGCGGTAGAAGCCCTGCCCGCTCTTGCGCCCGAAGCGTCCGCCCACCAGCATCTGGCGGGTCAGGGGCGATGGTTTGTAGCGCGGGTCCTGATAGAACTGGTTGTAGATCGACTCCATCACCGGGTGGGAAACGTCGAGCCCGGTGAGGTCCAGCAGTTCCAGCGGCCCCATGCGAAAGCCTGCGCCTTCACGCAGGATACGGTCGATGTCGCCGCGCTCGGCAATGCCTTCATCGAGCATCTTCAAGGCTTCGGTGCCGTACGCACGGCCGGCGTGGTTGACGATGAAACCCGGAGTGTCCTTGGCGCGCACGCCGCGATGGCCGGTACGGGCGACGAAGGCCAACAGGTCATCGCCGACCTTCGGTGCGGTGGCCAGGCCGTCGATCACTTCGACGACGCGCATCAACGGTACCGGGTTGAAAAAGTGCAGCCCGGCGACCCGCTCAGGGTGTCGGCAGCCGGTGGCGATGGCCGTGACCGACAGCGACGAGGTGTTGGTGGCGAGGATGCACGCCGCGCTGACCACACCTTCCAGCTGCTGCAACAGGCCGCGCTTGGCGTCGAGGTTTTCGACAATGGCTTCCACCACCAGGTCGCAGTCGTGCAGCGCCTCAATGGTGGCGGCGACTTGCAGGTTCGCAAGCGCAGCGTCCACCGCTGCCTGGGTGATCTTGCCCTTGGCGGCCAGCTTCGAGAGCGTGGCGCCGAGGTTATCCCGAGCGGTTTGCGCCGCACCATCGCGGGCATCGAACAAGCGCACCAACACGCCCGCCTGAGCGGCAATCTGTGCAATCCCGGCGCCCATCACGCCGGTGCCTACCAGGCCCATGATCTTGATTGAATCAGCCATTGTCATTCCCCCAGGTAGTTCGCGGTGCGTTTTTCGAAGAACGCCGCGGCGCCCTCCTTCTGGTCTGCCGAATCGAACAGCAGTTGAAAGGCCTTGCGCTCCAACACCAGCGCGCTTTCCAGCGGCAGGTCGGCGCCGGCCAGCATCACTTCCTTGATCTGTTCCACCGCCAGTGGCGGCAAGGCGGCGATCTGCGCGGCCAGTTCCAGGGCGCGGGGGATGGTCTGGTCATCGGCCACCACTTCGCTGAGCATGCCCATGGCCAGGGCTTCCGGGGCCTTGACCATGCAGCCGGTCAACGCGATGCGCATGGCCTGGAACTTACCCACGGCGCGCACCAGGCGCTGGGTGCCACCGGCGCCCGGCATCAGGCCCAGCTTGACCTCGGGCTGGGCGAAGCGCGCCGATTCCCCGGCGACGATCAGGTCGCAATGCATGGCCAGCTCACAACCGCCGCCCAGGGCAAACCCGTTCACCGCGGCGATCACCGGCTTGGGGCAGCGGCTGATGGCTTCCCACAGGTATTCAGTGTGGCGGCGATACATCTCGATCGGGCTGGCGCTGGCGAATTCCTTGATGTCGGCACCGGCCACGAAGAACTGGTCGCCGCCGGTGAGCACGATGGCGCGCACATCACGGCGCTTGGCCAGGGCACGAAAGTGCTCGGCCAGCTCTTCGCGAACCTGGGCGTTCAAGGCGTTTTTCACTTCGGGACGGTGGATGCGTACCACGGCGACGCCATTGTCCTGGACGTCGAGGTGCACTACGGGTTGGTCGAGGCTGGCCACAAATTCTCCTGCTGCAATGTTCTTGTTAGTTCGGATATCACCAGTTTCGCTATGCGAAACAACATTCCGTATTTAGCGATAATCATAAGGACCGAGTTGCCGTGATGTAAACGTAAAAACCTGACCCTTCGATAAATCGGGCTATAACTCGTTGTTTAGACGAGTTTTATTAAACAAAAAGACAACGCCACGCAAAGTTGATTAGTTTCGCTGTGCGGAATACAATTTTGTTTTGTTGATTTTCTAAAAAAAGGGGGACTAACATGCGCCGTCGAAACCTGGACCCGAACACACCCGAAACACCTGCCGGCAACCACGCCTTCGAGCACTTGCTGATCGATCCGATGAATGCCGACGAGGAAGAAGACAAGGACCGCCAGTTCGTCACCGCCCTGGCCCGTGGCCTGGAATTGCTGCGCTGCTTCACCCCCAGCGAAAGCGTGCTGGGTAACCAGGAGCTGGCGCGCAAGACCGGGCTGCCAAAGCCGACGATTACGCGGATGACCCATACGCTGACCCGCTTGGGCTATCTCAAGCACCTGCCGCAGTCAGGCCGGTATCAGCTGGATGTGGGCGTGATGGCATTCGGTTACGCGATGCTGTCGAACCTGTCGGTGCGGGCCGTGGCCCATCCGCTGATGGAGACGATGGCCAAGTACGCCCAGGCCGCGGTGGCGATGGCCACGCGGGACCGCCTGGACATGGTTTACCTGGACGTGGTCCAGGGTGAAGCCAACATGACCATGCGCCGCCAGGTCGGCACACGGTTGCCGTTGCACTTGAGTTCCGCAGGCCGCGCCTGCCTGGCAGCGATGCCGGAAAACGAGCGGGAATTTATCCTCGACCATATCCGCCAGCGTCATCTGGAGGATTGGCCGGGCATCAGGAAGGGTCTGGAACGTGCCTTCCGGGATTACACCGACTTCGGCTACTGCATGTCGATCGGTGAGTGGCACCGCGATGTAAACGCCATCGCCGTACCGCTGCTGCATGCACAACATGGGCTGCTGACGTTCAACTGTGGCGGACCGAGTTTTCACCTTTCCCGGGAGAAACTCGAGGACGACATCGGGCCCCGTCTCAAGCACATGGTGAACAACATCGAGGCCGCCGCCCGCTAGACAGATCGGTGCAAGGCCTCGGCAGATTGACGACAACAGGCCCGCCGAACGGGCCGCTGAGGAATGCACATGATCCGAGACCCCGAAACGCTTCATCTGTTGCTGGAAACCCTGCAGCAGTTCGTCAACGAGGCGCTGATCCCCCGGGAAAACGAACTGGCCGAGACCGATGACGTCCCGGCGGATATCGTCAGCCAGTTCCGCGAGCTGGGCCTGTTTGGCCTGACCCTGCCCGAAGCCTACGGCGGCCTCGGGCTGACCATGGAAGAAGAGGTCAACGTGGCCTTTGAACTGGGCCGCACTTCGCCGGCATTTCGCTCCTACTTCGGCACCAACAACGGCATCGGCTCCATCGGCATCCTGCTGGACGGCACCGAGGCGCAGAAGCAGCACTACCTGCCAAAACTCGCCAGCGGTGAACTGCTCAGTTCGTTCTGCCTGACCGAGCCGGACTCCGGCTCCGACGCCGCCTCGCTGAAAACCACGGCGGTGCGCGACGGTGACCACTATGTCATCAACGGCACCAAGCGCTTTATCACCAACGCCCCCCACGCCGGGATCTACACGGTGATGGCCCGTACCAACCCGGACATCAAGGGCGCGGGCGGCATCAGTGCATTCATTGTCGAGCGCAACACCCCCGGCCTGTCCCTGGGCAAGCGCGACCACAAGATGGGCCAGAAAGGCGCCCACACTTGCGACGTGATATTCGACAACGTGCGCGTACCGGCCGACCAACTGATCGGTGGCGTCGAAGGCGTGGGGTTCAAGACCGCAATGAAGGTGCTCGACAAGGGCCGCCTGCACATTGCCGCCGTCAGCGTCGGGGCCGCCGAGCGCATGCTCAACGATGCCCTGAACTACGCCCTGGAGCGCAAGCAGTTCGGCCAGCCGATCGCCGAGTTCCAGTTGATCCAGGCGATGCTCGCCGACAGCAAGGCCGAGATCTACGCCGCCCGCTGCATGGTGGTGGACGCTGCGCGCAAGCGTGACGAAGGCCTGAACATCGGCACCGAAGCGTCCTGCTCGAAAATGTTCGCCACGGAAATGTGCGGCCGCGTGGCCGACCGTTGTGTGCAGATTCACGGCGGTGCCGGATATGTGAGCGAGTACGCCATCGAGCGGTTCTATCGCGATGTGCGCTTGTTCCGCCTGTATGAAGGCACTACGCAGATCCAGCAATTGGTGATCGCCCGCAACATGATTCGCGAGGCCAAGCACTGAACCCCGGGAACAACACCAAACCCGTGTGGGAGCTGGCTTGCCTGCGATGCAGACAACTCGGTCTGGCAGTAACACCGCGGCGATGCCATCGCAGGCAAGCCAGCTCCTACAGTGACCGTGTTCCAACCGCATTACCGCAACACCCATAACTTGTGCCCTAACAACTACAACAAGGTATCGCTATGGAAGTCGCCGCTTCGGCGGGTGCGTTGTCGCCCGCGCAAAACAAACTGTGGATCATCGTATTCATCTTCTGCTTCCTCGGCCTGCTGATCGACGGTGCCGACTTGATGCTGCTGTCCTACAGCCTCAGCAGCCTCAAGGCCGAGTTCGGCCTGACCAGCGTCGAAGCCGGCAGCCTGGGCAGCTTCACCCTGGCCGGGATGGCCATCGGCGGGATTTACGGCGGTTGGGCCTGTGACCGTTTTGGCCGGGTGAAAACCGTGGTCTGGAGCATCGTGCTGTTCTCCGCCGGCACGGCGATCCTGGGCATGACCCACAGCTATTGGCAGTTCGCGAGCACCCGTTTCTTCGCATCCCTGGGACTCGGCGCGCTGTATGTCGCGTGCAACACCCTGATGGCCGAATACGTGCCGACCCGCTATCGCACCACCGTGCTGGGCACCTTGCAGGCCGGTTGGTCGGTGGGCTATATCGTCGCCACCCTGCTCGCCGGCTGGATCCTGCCGAACCACGGCTGGCGCTGGTTGTTCTACGTGGCGATCATCCCGGTGATCCTCGCCGTACTGATGCAACGCCTGGTGCCGGAGCCGCAAGCCTGGATCAAGGCCCAGGCCGAACGTGCCCGGGAAAAGGCCGAAGGCATCAAGCGCGTGTCGGCGAAGAAACCCGACGGCATGTTCAAGCTGATCTTCAGCGACCCGAAAGCCAGCCGCATGTTTATCCTCTGGGTACTGACCGCAGGCTTCCTGCAGTTCGGCTACTACGGCGTGAACAACTGGATGCCGTCGTACCTGGAAGGCGAGCTGGGGATGAACTTCAAGTCGATGACCAGCTACATGGTCGGCACCTACGCGGCGATGATTTTCGGCAAGATCCTCGCCGGGCTCGCGGCAGACCGCCTGGGCCGGCGCCTGGTGTTCGCCGTCGGCGCGCTGGGCACGGCGATTTTCCTGCCGGTGATCGTGCTGTTCCAGAGCCCGGACAACATCCTGTGGATGCTGATTGTGTTCGGCTTCCTGTACGGCATCCCCTACGGCGTGAATGCGACCTACATGACCGAAAGCTTCGAAGCGAAATTTCGCGGCTCGGCAGTGGGCGGCGCCTACAACATTGGCCGAATCGGCGCGGCGGTGGCACCGGCAGCCATTGGTTTCCTGGCGTCCCATGGCTCGATTGGCGTGGGATTCCTGGTCATGGGCGGCGCGTACTTTATCTGCGGCGTGATCCCAGCGCTGTTTATCCGCGACAAGCAGTTCGACCCGCAAAAACAATAAGCCCTAACCCGGGGCCCGCGACGACGCGGCCCCGGCTATAAGACGTGCGGCAGTTATACCCTTAGGCAAACCGGGCTAGACTGTACGTCAGTCCTACGGAACTGAAGGAACAGTACGACGCTCTCACCCAGCCTGTAAGACAGTTTTGTGCTTAGAGGCTCATTCGCTTATGAAAACACCGACCCAGACCAACGCAATTGACTTCGACAGCGCCAAATTGCAACGCCTGGGCTTTGGTCAGCCTTCCCTTCTTACACGACGCCCCGCGACGGTTGAGCAACTTCGCCAGCAACTGGGCATGCAATTGCAAACCAGCCTGGAGCCGGAGCATATCCTTGCGTTGTTCTTCCGCGAGATCCAACGCCTGGTGCCGCTGGACGCCCTGCAATACCGCCACGAAGCCAGCGACCTGCGCCTGGAGTACGGTCACCGCGGCCATCATTCGGTGAGCTATGCCCTCAGCCATGAAGGCGAGCACCTTGGCGAACTGGTGTTTCGGCGCAACCAACGCTTTCTCGAAGACGAACTGGCCAACCTGGAATCGCTGCTGGCCACCTTGCTCTACCCGATGCGCAATGCCCTACTCTACCGTGCGGCGACTCGCAGTGCCCTGCGCGACCCACTGACCGAAACCGGTAACCGCATCGCCATGGACCAGACCCTGCAACGGGAAATCGACATGGCTCGCCGGCACCTGCAACCCCTGTCCTTGCTGATGCTGGACATCGACCACTTCAAGCACATCAACGACAGCCACGGCCATGCCACGGGCGACAAGGTGCTCAAGGCCGTCGCCGCCTCGATCAAGAGCCAGCTGCGCAATGTGGACATGGTGTTCCGGTTTGGCGGGGAAGAGTTTCTGATCCTGCTGTCCAACACCGGCCGTGACGCGGCGTCAATGGTCGGCGAGCGCCTGCGCCAGGCGGCACAGGCCCAGGATTATTGGGCGGATGATGAGCGGATCGAATTGACGGTGAGCCTGGGCTGCTCGACCTTGCTGGCGGGAGAGTCCGCCGAGAGCCTGTTGCGCCGGGCGGACAGTGCCTTGTATGTGGCCAAGCGTGAAGGCCGCAATCGGCTGGCAATGGCGGGGTAATTTACCCCGCCATCACCCCGTTTACGCCTCGCTGGCAACCAGGGCGGGTTGTTTGCGGGGGGCGGCCACCGACTTTTCCAGCTGCATGCAACGTTCCAGGAACAGGTACATGTAGTCGTAGCTCTTGCAGACCGCCTGGCGCAGCTCTACCTGCAGTTCCTTGGTCGGGTTCATGCCGGCCAGGGTGCAGATGATTTCCAGGGCTTCCCAGGGATGTGCGTCATCGTACTGGGCATGCATCTTCAGCCACTTCATCGCGCGCTTGCGGTCTTCCTCAGGGAAAGCCGCGGCATAGACGCCGGTGGAACACACCACGGCGGACCACTCCCCAGTGGCCCCCTCGATGGCGTAGTTGGTGGCGGCAATCGCGACAATCAGCGAATCGGCCGAGCTGGTGTGCCAGCACCAGTGGCTCAGTGCATGCAGCTCCGGCGGCACTTCCTGTGCCTGCAATTCTTCCAGGCTGACACCATGGGCGCGGGCCCAATGCACCCAATAATCGGCGTGGTTGAGTTCCACGCGAATATTGCGCATCAGCCAGCGGCGCGCCATGTCCTCCCCAGGATGGCGGGCAAATTTGGTCTTGGTGAGGTTCTGTGCCATGTACAACGCAAACTGTTCAACCACCGGCCAGCCACCAATCAGGTAGTGGCGCATGGTCTTGGCGCTGAGCTTGTTATCGCGCATGCGCTGGTACAGTTCGTGTTCGACAACGCGACGCTTGCTCTCGCTACAGTCCTGGATCAGCTGTTGCGCCCAGGCGGGGTAACTTGAGGCTTCCATAAGCGGGCCGGTTCTGTTGAATGTGTCGATCACTGTCGGGCTCCTTTTGATTTGTGATATGTACAGACCAGCAAATGTTTCATCGGAACGTGCCAGGCGCCTTGAATAACAGAGGCTGCGGTCGCACAGGTCGACACTGCAAACTATCAAAGGTAAACAACTGCGGTCGCTCGATCAGGTATCCCTGAGCGTAGTCGACCCCGATCTCAAGCAAGGCTTGTTCGATCTGGGGTGTCTCGACAAATTCGGCAATTGTGCGCTTACCCATGACATGACCGATGTGATTGATCACTTCGACCATAGCGCGGTTAATCGGGTCGTCCAGCATATCCTTTACGAAACTTCCATCGATCTTCAAGAAGTCTACAGGTAAATGTTTAAGATATGCGAACGAGGACATCCCGGCGCAGAAGTCATCCAGGGAGAAATGGCACCCTAACTCTTTGAGCTCGTTGATAAAACGAATCGCACTACCCAAATTCGCTATAGCGCTGGTTTCTGTAATTTCAAAACAAATCATTTCCGGTGGAATGCCATAGGCAATGAATTGCTCACGCAGGAACCCAAGAAAGTCCTCATCGCCGATGGTAGTGCCTGACAGATTGATCGCGCACATGGCCATGGGCCGGCCCGGGCGCTCACGCATACAGCCCGCGATGATCTTGAACACGTTCTCCACCACCCAACGGTCCAGGGAGGTCATCAAGCCGTAACGCTCGGCGGCCGGGATAAAACTGTCCGGCAGGATGATCCGCCCCGCCTCGTCATGCAGGCGCAGCAGGATTTCGATATGCCCATCCCCCTGTTCGGTGTGCCCAAGCGGCGCGATTTCCTGGGCGTACAGGCAAAAACGGTTCTCTTCCAGCGCCATGTGCAGGCGCTGCACCCAGGCCATCTCGCCAAAGCGCAGGGACAATTCCGAGTCATCGGCGTGATACACCTGCACACGGTTGCGGCCCTTTTCCTTGGCCATGTAGCACGCCATGTCGGCGGCTCGCAGGGAAGTCTCCAGGGTGGTCGGGGCGTGCGTGATGTGCACCAGGCCAATACTCACGGTGGTGACAAACGGCCTGCCCTTCCACACAAAGTGCAGGCTCTGCACGGTGTGGCGCAGGCTTTCGGCGATTTTTTCCGCCACCGGCGCCGGGCAGTTCTCCAGCAGGATGCCGAACTCGTCGCCCCCCAGCCGGGCCAGGGTGTCACCTTCACGCAGGTCGGACTGCAAGAGCGCGCAGATATGCCGCAACAGTTCATCCCCCGCGGCATGCCCACAGGTGTCGTTGACCAGCTTGAACTGGTCCAGGTCGAGGAACATCAAGGCATGGCGCCCGGTTTGCTGGCGCCCGACGTTGTGCAGCACCTGCTCCAGGCGGAACTCGAACTCGCGGCGGTTGGCCAGGCCGGTCAAGGCGTCGTGGGTGGCCTGCCAGGACAGGTTGGCGATGTACTGGCGCTCCTGTGTCATGTCGTGCAACACCAGCACCGCGCCGACGACTTTGCCGGCACTGCGGATCGGCGCGCCCACCAGGGTGACGGACACGGTGGTGCCGTCCAGGCGCTGGATCAGCTTGGAGTGCTCGCTGCCCCCACCGAGCTGGCCGCCCAATATGTGTTCGATCAGGGTAAAGCCGTCGGCCTGGGCATTTTCGTCCAGCAGGTTGAACAGCGCCGCCAGCGGCAGCCCCTGGGCCTGGGCGGCTTTCCAATGGGTCAGGGCTTCGGCGGCCGGGTTCATATACGCAATGGCGCCGTCGACATCGGTGGTGATCACTCCGTCGCCAATCGACTCCAGGGTGATCTGCGCCCGCTCCTTCTCCAACTGGAGCGCGTCGGCAAACGCATGCCGCTGGGCCAGCAGCTTGTGGGTGCGCAACAGCGCCAGCACGATCAAGCCCAGTGCCGTGGCCAGGTTGGTCACCAGCAGCAGGCGCAGAATCATCCGCGAGCCTTCACCCAGGGCATCGCTGAAGGCTTTCGCGGCCGGCGTCACCCCGTCGTTGATCGCGAAGATCCGCTGCTTCCAGCGGTGTACGTCGCTGCCGCTGACCTGATTGGCCATGATCGCTCGGTGCATCTCCTGGGCCAGGTCGTCCAGTTGCACCAGGTAGCCATCGCCCACCGTCCACAGTTCAATGGCTTTTTCCAGGTAACTGAAATGGCGGAAGTTGAGGTACAGCCAGATCAGGCTGGAAACGTCGTCAGGGTGGTTACCGCCCTTGAGGATGCCCTGGCGCGCGGCAGGCAGGTCCGGCGTCGGGCGGTCCAGGGCCAGCCGCAGCTCATGCCCGCCCTGGGGTACGGCAATCGCGTTCTGGTATTTGAGGTAGGTGGCTTCGTCGCGGCTGTCGGCGTAGAGCGTCAGGTAAAAGATCGCGTCTTTCTGGCCCTTGGACCACAGGCTTTCGCCCGCCACATAACCGCGCACCGCCGAGAGTACGTAGAGACTGACGCAGCCTAACAATGCCTGGAACAGCACGACGGCGATAAAAGGCCACACAATGCCCAATAACCGAGGGGTTCCGAGAGTCTGCTTTTGCTTCATGAGGTCCCTTGCACATGCACAACTAAAATACGCACGCGAGTGAAAACCGCTCCTGATAGCTCAGCGTAGGCTAAATCACCGCACTTGTTGCAAGTGTCCGTAAAGTTTGGCGTACAAGCCACCATCAGCAATCAACTGCTGATGGTCGCCATCTTCGGCAATATGGCCGCCATCGAACACCAATACCCGATCCGCCTGTTTCACCGCCGACAGCCTGTGGGCGATGATCAACGTGGTACGGCCACTGAGAAACCGCGCCAGCGCCTGGTGCAGGTTGTATTCGGTTGCCGCATCCAGGGCCGAGGTGGCCTCGTCGAGTATTACCACTTTCGGCTCCGCCAGCACCATCCGTGCAATGGCCAGGCGTTGACGCTGCCCACCGGAAAAGCGCACGCCGGAGCGTCCGACCACGCTGTCCAGGCCCAGCGGCAGCGCCTTGACGGTCGCATCCAGCTGGGCAATTTCCAGCGCCTGCCAACAGGCCTGGTCGCTGCGCTCGCGGCCCATGGTCAGGTTGGCGCGCACCGTATCATTGAACAGTGCCGGGTGCTGCAGCACCACGGAGACATTCTCGCGAATCGTCTCCAGGCCGATTTCCTGCTGGGTCGAACCACCGAAGCGAATGCTGCCGGCCTGCGGCGTATACAGCCCCAGCAACAGCTGCACCAGGGTACTTTTGCCGCCGCCGCTGGCGCCGACAATCGCGACTTTTTCACCCGGGGCGATGTTCAGGTTCAACTGGTCCAGCACCAGTTCCTCGCCGTAGCCGAAATTCAGGCCGCGCACTTCGATGCCGACTGTCTCGCGTCCGGTAAACGGATCGGCACCGCCCGCGTATTGCGGTTCATCGGCGCGGGCCAGCAATTCGTTGATCCGCGTCAGCGCCCCGCCCGCCGCGTAGTAGGCGTATTGCAGGTTCAGCAACTGTTCCACCGGGCTGATCATGAACCACAGGTAACTGAACACCGCGAGCATCTGGCCGATGGACAGGTCGGAAAACAGCACCGTCAGCATCGCCGCCGCACGGAAAATGTCGATACCAAACTGGAACAGCAAGCCACTGGCGCGGCTGGAGGCGTCGCTTTTCCACTGGGAATTGACCGCAAAATCCCGCACTTCCTGGGCCCGCTGGCCCAGGCGCCCGAGGAAAAAGCCCTGGCGATTGCCGGCACGCACTTCCTGGATCGCATCGAGGGTTTCGGTCAGCGCCTGGGTGAACCGCGATGTGCTGTCGTTTTCCAGCTTCTTCAGGTGCTTGACCCGCTTGCCCAACTGCACCGTGGCGTAGATCACCAGCGGGTTGAACAGCAGGATCAACAGTGCCAGCTTCCAGTGCATCCACATCAGGATCCCGGAGGTGCCTACCAGGGTGAGCATCGCCACCAGGAACCGGCTGAGGGTTTCACCGACGAATTTGTCCACCGTGTCCAGGTCGGTGACCAAGTGCGTAGTCACCGTGCCGCTGCCCAGGCTTTCGTATTCGCTGAGGGAAATGCGCTTGAGGCGCTCGATCAGCCGCACGCGAATGCGATAGACGATGTCCTTGGCCAGCCGCGCAAACAACCGCGCCTGCAGCACGTTGAACACCAGGGCGCCGCAGCGCAACAGCAACGTCACCAGCAACATCAGGCCGATATAGCCGGCGGCCTTCTGCCAACCCAGGGGCAATGCGTGGTTCATCACCTTCAGTGCCGCATCGCCATGGCCCAACAGCACTTCGTCCACCAGCAACGGCAGCAGCAATGGAATCGGCACGCTGCACAAGGTTGCCAGCACGGCGACGCCATTGGCGATCCACAGGGATTTCTTGTGATGCAGCGCCAGGCGGCGGACTTCCGCCCAGGTCAGCCGGTCGACACGCTTGGGTTGCTCAACGGGATCGGGCTGATCATGCACAGGCAGCTCGCTCCAGCCAGCGGCTCAGCAGCGGCGCCAATTCGGACAGCGGCTGATAGCCGTTGGTCAGCAGCGCCAGTTGCCCATTACGCTCCGCCAGCAAGGTCGGGAAACCGGCGATGCCCAGGTCCTGGACCCAGGTGAAATCCGCCGCGGTGGCCGCGTGCTGGTCGGCGCGGTCAAAAGCTTCGGCGAACTCGATACGCGGCACACCAGCGGTCTCGGCCAGTTCCACCAATACGTCGGCGCGAGTCACATCGCGCCCTTCGACGTAGAACGCCTGCTGGATCAGCCCCAGCAGTTTCCACGCGCAATCCGGCGCCAGGCTGCGGGCAGTGACCACGGCGCGGCAAGCAGGCTCGGTGTCGTAGACAAAACCATCAGGCAGTGCACCTTCACGCTTGAACGGCTGGCCGGTGGCGTCGGTCACGGCCTGCCAATGCTCAAGAATATAGCGCCGGGTCGTCGGCTCCAGCGCCGCGCCACTGCCGGTGCGCAAGCCGCCCACCACCAGGTGCAGCTCCACGCCTGCGGCCTGGGCCTGCTCAACCAGCGCCTTGGCCACCGGGGCGAAACCCCAGCACCAGGAGCACATCGGATCCATTACATAGAGCAGGCGTGCGGACATGGCTCAGGCCTCGGAGGATGGGGATTGCTTGTAGTTGTAGCCAATCGGGTGCGGCATATTGCGGGCCTTGGCCAGTTCAATCTGCTTTTGCCGGTCGATCGCGCTGCGACGGGTCTTCTCTGAAAGCTTATCCCAGCAATGCGGGCAACTGATGCCAGCTACATAGTGTTCGGATGCACGGTCCTCGACGCTGACCGGTGTGCGGCAGGCATGACATTGATCGTAGTCGCCTTCGCTCAAGTCGTGGCGCACGGTCACGCGATTGTCGAACACAAAGCAGTCGCCCTGCCACTTGGTTTCTTCCTGCGGCACCTCTTCGAGGTACTTCAGGATGCCGCCCTTGAGGTGATACACCTCGTCGAAACCCTCGCTGAGCATATAGCTCGAGGCCTTTTCGCAACGAATGCCGCCGGTGCAGAACATGGCGACTTTCTTGTGTTTGGCCGGGTCGAAGTTGGCTTTGATGTAGTCGGGAAATTCGCGGAAGCTGGTGGTCTTCGGGTCGATCGCGCCTTCAAAGGTGCCGATGGACACTTCGTAGTCGTTGCGGGTATCGATCAGCAGCACTTCAGGGTCGCTGATCAGCGCATTCCAGTCCTGCGGCTCGACGTAGGTGCCGACTTTCTTGTTCGGGTCGACGCCTTCGACGCCCAGGGTCACGATTTCTTTCTTGAGCTTGACCTTGGTGCGGTAGAACGGCTGCTCGTCGCAGTACGACTCTTTATGGTCGATGTCGTCCATGCGCGGGTCGTTCTTGAGCCAGGCCATCAAGCCATCAATGCCTTCGCGGCTGCCGGAAACGGTGCCGTTGATGCCTTCTTCGGCAATCAGCAAGGTGCCTTTGATGCCGTTGTCGACCATCGCCTGCAGCAGTGGCTCGCGCAGGGCGACGTAATCTTCGAGGGTGACGAACTTATACAGTGCCGCCACGACAATCGGTTGAGTCATGGGTGTTCTCTCCAGGTGGCTACCCTCGTAAAGGGTGAACCGGATGCAAAAAAAACGCGCCGACTGAGCGGCGCGTTGCGGATTCTAACAAAAATGGCGACGATTATGGACCGCCTCTTACTGTGGCGAGGGAGCTTGCTCCCGCTGGGCTGCGGAGCGGCCCCAACCAGGCAGTTGCAACCTTTCAGAAAGCTCGCGGTGATTGGCAGAAGGGCTGCTGCGCAGCCCAGCGGGAGCAAGCTCCCTCGCCACATCACGCTGATGTGCCACAGTGTCAGTGACCGCCGGCGCAGGTCGGCGAGGCCGGGGCTGCGTCGATTTTCGCCCATTCTTCAGGCGTGTAGGTATGCAGCGCCAACGCATGGAATTCGCTCATCAGGTCACCCAACGTGGCATAGACCTTCTGGTGGCGCTTGACGCGGTTGAGGCCCTCGAACTGCTGGCTGACCAGCACGGCCTTGAAGTGGGTCTGCAACCCACGGCTGTGCATATGGCTTTCATCCAGCACGCTCAAGTGTTCCGGGCTCAGGGCGACGAGTGCCGATTCGATACGCTGTTGCATGGTCATTCCTGTTTACTTCTTCTTGGCCGGGGCCGGGGCTTTTGGCGTCAGCTCGTTGGTCATGTCTTCCAGCAGCTTGTTCACCACAGGTACCGCGCTTTCCAGCTTGGCCTGGGTCATCTGGGCCGATTGCTGGGTCAGCTGGGGCATTTTCTCCAGGACTTTCTTGCCCAGTGGCGACTGGTAGAACGCAACCAGGTCCTTGAGCTCGGATTCGCTGAAGTTGTCGGTGTAGAGCTTGATCATGTCCGGCTTGAGCTTGTTCCAGCCGATGGCCTGGTCCAGGGCGGTGTTGGCCTTGGCCTGGTAGGTGTCCAGGACGGTTTGCTTGGAAGCAGGCGCCTTGGTCTGCTCGAAACGCTGGGCGAACATTTGTTGCACTTGCATGTACACCGGGGTACCCAGCTTGTCGGCATGGGCCAGGGTAAGGAAGGCTTCGGCACTGGCGTTGTGGCTGGCGGTATCGGCAAAAACCTGGCCGCTGGCACATACCAGAGCAACCGCGGTACAGATGGCACGAAGACGAGTCATCGAGTTTCCTTTTCTAGCAGGCGAGGTAAGACCCCAAGGGCGCCCATTCTGCGCCTAAAAAACGCCGCGGCTCAACCCCACGCCTTGTGGGGCCTGGTTTTGCGGGGCTTAATCCGATGAAAAGTCTTTTAAGGGAACCCCACCGGGCGATCAGGGCCTAAACTGCGCAAACGAACCTGAAGGAGTGTGCCCGATGAGCCGTATCGAAACCGACAGCCTGGGAGAAGTGCAAGTCCCGGATGACGCTTACTGGGGCGCGCAGACCCAACGCTCGCTGGTGAACTTCGCCATCGGCGACCAGCGCATGCCCCTGGCTGTGTTGCACGCCCTGGCCCTGATCAAGAAGGCTGCGGCCCGGGTCAACGACCGCAATGGCGACCTGCCCGCCGACATCGCCCGGCTGATCGAACAGGCCGCTGACGAAGTGCTCGCCGGCGAACACGACGACCAGTTTCCCCTGGTGGTGTGGCAGACCGGCAGCGGCACCCAGAGCAACATGAACGCCAACGAAGTGATCGCCGGCCGTGCCAACGAGCTGGCGGGCAAGCCCCGTGGCGGCAAGAGCCCGGTGCATCCCAACGACCACGTCAACCGTTCCCAGAGCTC
The DNA here is from genome assembly GCF_044742865.1 of Pseudomonas sp. NPDC087814. Lineage (NCBI taxonomy): Bacteria > Pseudomonadati > Pseudomonadota > Gammaproteobacteria > Pseudomonadales > Pseudomonadaceae > Pseudomonas > Pseudomonas sp. NPDC087814. The sequence goes on from NZ_JBIUVK010000005.1 coordinate 191,085, forward strand.
CAACGACTGCTTCCCCACCGCCATGAGCATCGCCGCCGTGCAGGCCGTCACCGAGAAGCTGTTGCCGGCGATCCGTGAACTGTCTGGTGGTTTGGCAGAGTTGTCGGCGCGCCACATGAAGCTGGTGAAAACCGGCCGCACCCACATGATGGATGCGACGCCCATCACCTTCGGCCAGGAAGTCTCGGCCTTTATAGCGCAACTCGACTACGCCGAACGCGCGATCCGCAGCGCCCTGCCCGCCGTGTGTGAACTGGCCCAGGGTGGTACTGCCGTCGGCACCGGGCTCAATTCACCCCACGGTTTTGGCGAGGCGATTGCCTCGGAATTGGCCGCGCTGTCGGGCCTGCCGTTTGTCACCGCCCCGAACAAATTCGCCGCGCTGTCGGGCCATGAGCCGTTGACCACCCTGCACGGCGCGTTGAAGACCCTGGCCGTGGCCCTGATGAAAATCGCCAACGACCTGCGCCTGCTGGGCTCCGGCCCGCGTGCCGGGCTGGCGGAAGTCAAGTTGCCGGCGAATGAACCGGGCAGCTCGATCATGCCCGGCAAGGTCAACCCGACCCAGTGCGAAGCGCTGTCGATGCTGGCTTGCCAGGTGCTGGGCAATGACGTGACCATTGGCTTCGCCGCCAGCCAGGGCCACTTGCAGTTGAACGTGTACAAGCCGGTGATCATCCACAACCTGCTGGAATCGATCCGCCTGCTGGCCGACGGTTGCAGCAACTTCCAGGAGCACTGCATCGCCGGCCTGGAACCCGACGCCGAGCAAATGGCCGCGCACCTTGAGCGTGGCCTGATGCTGGTGACGGCGCTGAACCCGCACATCGGCTACGACAAGTCCGCCGAGATTGCCAAGAAGGCCTATGCCGAAGGGCTGACCCTACGGGAAGCGGCGCTGAAGCTGGGCTATCTCACGGACGAAGAGTTCGACCAGTGGGTGCGTCCGGAAAACATGCTGGAAGCCGGTCATTAAGACGCCAATCGTGCACGCCGGGCCCTGAGCCCGGCGAACAGCGACGGCGCCAACGCCACGGTCGCGGACCCCAGCACCACCAACACGGCACCGCCGTAGCCGAGGGCATTGATGTCTTCGGCGTGCACATACTCGGGCCACATCCAGGCGGCCAGCGCCACCGCGACGAAGGTCACCAATGGCGTCAGCGCCAGGGTGGCGCTGACGCGCGAGGCTTCCCAGTGGGCCAGGGCTTCGGCGAATGCGCCGTAGGCAATCAGCGTATTGAAGCAGCAGGCCAGCAGCAGCCAGCCTTGCAGCGGGCTCAGTTGCAGCGCTTCCATCGGGTGCGCCCATGGCGTCAGCAAGAGCGCGCAGGACAGGTAGATCACCATCATCACCTGCAACGAATTCCATACCGTCAGCAACTGCTTCTGGCCCAGGGCGTAGAAGGTCCAGATGGTGGTGGCCAGGAGAATCGTCAGCACCCCGGCGGTGTAGGTGCCCAGGGAGGTCAACAACTCGGTCAGGCGCTGGTTGAAGAACAGGCCGAAGCCGATGATCAGCACCAGCAGGCCCATGCCCTGCCCGAGGCTGAAGCGTTCCTTGAACACGAAGACGCTGGCGATCATCAGGAAGATCGGGCCCACCTGTACCACCAGTTGCGCGGTGCCGGGGCTCAGCAGTTTGAGGCCGACCAGGTAGAGCACGTAGTTGCCCATCAGGCCGCACACGGCGATTGCTACCAGCCAGCCACCTTTTGGTCCGAGGGAACGCCAGCTGGGCAGGCGCCTTACGGCGGCGAGATAGATAAACAGACAACTGCCGGAGACGACCAGGCGAAACCAGGTGACGGTGACGGGGTCCATCACCTGCAAGACCTGTTTGAGTTTGATCGGCAGAATGCCCCAGAGCAGCGCGGTCAGCAGGGCCAGGGATAAACCGTAGACCCAACGGCCCGATGAGATGTGCATGAGTGCCCCGAATGCCTGAGGTGGAGGAGGTGCATTCTAGGGGGATGTGAACGGATTGGGATACGGTGCTGATCAAATGTGGGAGCGGGCTTGCTCGCGAAGGCGGTCTATCAGCCAACATTTTCATCGACTGCCCCGCCGCATTCGCGAGCAAGCCCGCTCCCACACTGAGTCAGCGTACGGCTTCGAACAAGCCGGTGGCCCCCATGCCGCCGCCCACACACATAGTGACAATGCCGTAACGCAACTTGCGCCGCTGCAACTCACGCACCAGATGCCCCACCTGCCGCGACCCCGTCATCCCAAACGGATGCCCGATGGAAATCGACCCACCGTTGACGTTGTACTTGGCGTTATCAATTTCCAGCCGATTACGCGCATAAAGGCACTGCGAGGCAAACGCCTCATTCAACTCCCACAAATCAATATCCGCCACCGCCAGCCCACGAGCCTTGAGCAACTTGGGCACCGAAAACACCGGCCCGATCCCCATCTCATCCGGCTCACACCCCGCCACCGTAAACCCGCGAAAAAACGCCTTGGGCTTAAGCCCCAGTTCCAGCGCTTTTTCCAGGCTCATCACCAGTGTCATGGAAGCCCCATCAGACAACTGCGACGAATTCCCCGCCGTCACCGACCCATCCTCCGCAAACACCGGCTTCAATCCCGCAAGACTGGCCAACGTCGTATCCGGACGATTGCAATCATCCCGATCCACCACCCCCTCCAACACCTGCACCGCGCCAGTGTTCTTGTCCTCAACCTTGTACTTCACCGCCATCGGCACGATTTCATCATCGAACAACCCGTCAGCCTGGGCCTGAGCCGTACGCTGCTGGCTTTGCAGCGCATACAGATCCTGCTCTTCACGACTGACGTGATACCGCCGCGCAACGATTTCCGCCGTCTGCCCCATGGGAAAGTAAATGCCCGGCACCTGCTCCTTGAGCAACGGATTGATCAGGTTATCGGTGTTGACGCTCTTCATGGTCAGGCTGATGGACTCGACTCCACCGGCCACGATGATCTCGCTGCAACCGGAAGCAATCTGGTTGGCGGCGATCGCAATCGCTTGCAACCCCGAGGAACAGAAACGGTTGAGGGTCATGCCCGCCGTACCGGTACCCAGTTGCGACAACACCGCCACATTGCGGCCGATGTTGTAGCCCTGGGCACCTTCGTTGGATCCGGCGCCGACGATGCAGTCCTCGACCGTGGCCGGGTCGATGCCATTGCGGGTCAGCAACGCGTTCACGCAATGGGCAGCCATGTCATCGGGACGGGTCTGGTTGAACTTGCCGCGAAAGGACTTGGCCAGGCCGGTTCGCACGCTGTCGACGATCACTACTTCACGCATGGGCTACCTCAATTGTTGTGGTTGTTGAGAGATGGATCGAGCATAGATCCCGCCCTCTTCAACCGCGACAATCATTCACCCCGCGTATGCAAAAGCATGGCGTTACTTCTTCTTGTCCTTCTTGTCATGCTTGTCGGTCTTGTCGAACGCTTCCTCCAGCGCCCGGTTGATGGTGCGCAACACCTTCACCCGCGCCCAGCGCTTGTCGTTGGCTTCAACCAGCGTCCACGGCGCAATCTCGGTGCTGGTGCGGTCCACCATGTCACCCACCGCCGCCCGGTAGTCGTCCCACTTCTCGCGGTTACGCCAGTCGTCCTCGGTGATCTTGAAGCGTTTGAACGGGATTTCCTCGCGGGCCTGGAACCGCTCCAGCTGCGTCTGCTTGTCGATCGCCAGCCAGAACTTGACCACGATCACCCCGGCGTCGCGCAGTTGCTCTTCGAAGTCGTTGATCTCGCCGTAGGCGCGCATCCAGTCCGTCGGCGTGCAGAAGCCTTCGATGCGTTCCACCAGCACCCGGCCATACCAGGAGCGGTCGAACACGGTGAACATGCCCCGCGCCGGAATCTTCTGCCAGAAACGCCACAGGTAAGGCTGGGCGCGCTCGTCTTCACTGGGCGCGGCAATCGGCACGATGTGGTACTGCCGGGGGTCGAGGGCTGCCGCCACACGCCGGATGGCCCCACCCTTGCCCGCCGCGTCGTTGCCTTCAAACACTGTCACCAACGCGTGCTTGCGCATGCGTTTGTCGCGCATCAGCCCGGAGAACCGCGCCTGCTCGGTAATCAGTTGTTCTTCGTAATCGTCCTTTTCAAGGCTCAGGCTCATGTCCAGGCTGTTCAGCAGGCTCATCTGGTCAACCGCCGATGGCAGCGGCGCCGGGTTCATGCCGCTGGCTTTACCCTTGGGCACTTTCAAGGCGTTTTGCAGGCCTTCGAGCAGGATCTTGCCGACGGTCAGCCCGCGGTAGTGCGCATCGACACCCTCGATCACATACCAAGGCGCATAGTCACGGCTGGTGCGGCGCAGGATCCGCTCACCAAAATGCACAAACTTGTCGTAGGTCTTTGACTGCTGCCAGTCCAGCGGGCTGATGCGCCAGCTGTGCAGCGGGTCGTCCTGCAAGGCTTTGAGCCGGGATTTCATTTGCTTCTTGGAGAGGTGGAACCAGAACTTGAAGATCAGCGCACCTTCATCACACAGCATCTTTTCCAGGCGCTCGGCCCCGGCGATGGCCTGGTCCAGCCGCGCGTCCTTGATCTCGCCATGGACGCGACTCTGCAGCATCTGGCTGTACCAGTTACCAAAAAAGATCCCCATGCGGCCTTTCGCCGGAAGCTGGCGCCAGTAGCGCCAGGCCGGTGGGCGGGCCAGTTCTTCGTCGGTCTGCTGGTCGAAGGTGCGCACCTCGATCAGGCGCGGGTCCATCCATTCATTCAGCAATTTGACGGTTTCACCCTTGCCCGCGCCTTCGATGCCATTGATCAGGATGATCACCGGGAAGCGCTTCTGCTGTTGCAGTTCGTACTGCACTTCCAGCAAGGCTTCACGCAGGGCCGGCACTTCGGCGTCGTAGGTGTCTTTGTCGATGGCGTGACCGATTTCGGCAGATTCGAACATGGGCGGCTCCGTTCCAGAAGTGATCAAGACTAGCGGATTGGGCAACAACACGTGGCAGGAAATTCCGCAGCGGCTTGCCATGGATCAATGACAACCCTGTTGATCAGCTAGAATGGCCGCCTTGCCTTTGCCGAGCCGCTCATGAACCCCGTATCCCACGCCCAGCTTGACTGGGATGACCAAGGTCGCCCGCACTCGCGGGTCTTCGATGACGTGTACTTCTCCGACAAGTCGGGCCTTGAAGAAACCCGCTACGTGTTCCTCGAACAGAACCGTCTGCAGGAACGTTTTGCGGCGCTGCCGGTGGGCGGGCGCTTGGTGATTGGTGAGACGGGCTTCGGCACCGGCCTGAATTTTTTGTGCGCCTGGCAGTTGTTTGATCAACACGCGGAGGCGGGTGCGCGCCTGCATTTTGTCAGCGTGGAAAAGTACCCGCTGAGCCACGCCGACCTGCAGCGCGCCCTCGCCCTCTGGCCGGAACTGGCACCGTTCGCCGAGCAACTGTTGGCGCAATACATCGCGATTCACCAAGGCTTCCAGCGGCTGGTACTGGATAACGGTCGAGTCACCCTGACGTTGCTGATCGGCGACGCCCTGGAGCAATTGCCGCAGCTGGACGCGCAGGTCGACGCCTGGTTCCTCGACGGTTTCGCCCCGGCCAAGAACCCCGACATGTGGACTGCCGAGCTGTTCGCCGAACTGGCGCGGCTGGCGGCGCCGGGCTCGACCATCAGCACCTTTACCAGCACCGGCTGGGTACGGCGGTTGATCAACGCCGCCGGGTTCAAGATGAAGCGCACCCCCGGCATCGGCCACAAGTGGGAAATCCTGCGGGGTGAGTTTCTCGGCTGGCCCGCTGAAACGCCTGCGCCTGCCGCGGCAAAACCCTGGTTTGCGCGCCCGCCTGCCGTTTCCGGTGAACGCCATGCACTCGTCATCGGCGGTGGCCTGGCCGGTTGCGCCACGGCGGCCAGCCTGGCGGCACGCGGCTGGCGCGTCAGTTTGCTGGAACGCCACGCGGCGCTCGCGCAGGAAGCCTCCGGCAACCCGCAAGGGGTGTTGTACCTCAAGCTTTCCGCCCATGGCACGGCACTTTCGCAGTTGATTCTCAGCGGTTTCGGCCACACGCGGCGCCTGCTGGAACACCTGCAACGTGGCGTGGACTGGGATGGCTGCGGCGTGCTGCAACTGGCCTTCAACGCCAAGGAAGCCGAGCGCCAGGCACAACTGGCCGGCGCTTTTACCCCGGACCTGTTGCACCTGCTGGATAAAGAGCAGGCACAGGTGCGCGCCGGGATAACGCTGGAGCACGGCGGCTTGTTCTTCCCCGAGGGCGGCTGGGTTCACCCGCCGGCGCTGTGCGAATGGCAAGCCAGGCACCCGCTGATCGAAGTGCTCCAGCACCACGACGCCCTTGAGCTCAAGCAGGTCGACGGTCAGTGGCAGGCGTTGCAGGGCGATACGGTTCTGGCTCAAGCCAGTGTGGTCGTGCTGGCCGGCGCCGCCGAGATCAAGCGGTTTTCCTTCAGCGCTGACTTGCCCCTCAAGCGCATCCGCGGGCAAATCACCCGCCTGCCGCAAACGGCGCAAAGCCAGGCGTTGGCCACAGTGGTGTGTGCCGAGGGCTACGTCGCCCCGCCACGCCTGGGCGAGCACACCCTCGGTGCCAGCTTCGACTTCAAGAGCGATGACCTTACGCCCACGGTGGCCGAGCACGTGGGCAATCTGCAGATGCTGCGGGAAATCTCCCTCGATTTGCTGCAACGCCTGGGCGCCGACAGCCTGGCACCCGAACAGCTTGAAGGCCGCGCCGCCTTCCGTTGCACCAGCCCGGACTACCTGCCGATCGTCGGGCCGCTGGCGCAGCGCGAGGCGTTTGATCACACCTACGCCGCCCTCGGCAAAGACGCCCGGCAGGTCCCTGATGCGCCGTGCCCGTGGTTGCACGGCGTGTATATCAACAGTGGCCATGGCTCACGGGGGCTGGTCACCGCGCCACTCTGCGCAGAGCTGCTGGCCGCCGGGCTCGACAATGAGCCCCTGCCGCTGCCGCGCAGTGTCAGCGAAGCCTGTCACCCCAATCGGTTCGCGCTGCGTGCCCTGATCCGCGGTAACCCAGGCAAATCCTGAGGGCCATGACGGGCTCGCAACCCGTCAAGGCTCTTTGCCTTATAACGTATTGTTCTAAAACTCCCACAATTTACCCGGGTCAGTCTCTGGGTACCCGCTGTTTTGGCGGGCTGCATTTCTATCCCTCCCCAACGGAAAAACCGGTAAGGAATTTATGTGCGGATTAGCTGGAGAGTTACGTTTCGATCACCAACCTGCCGACCTGGCAGCGGTGGAACGAATCACCCATCACTTGGCGCCACGCGGTCCTGACGCGTGGGGCTTTCATGCCCAGGGGCCGATTGCCCTGGGCCATCGACGCCTGAAAATCATGGACCTGTCGGATGGCTCCGCCCAACCGATGGTCGACGCCCAGCTGGGCCTGTCCCTGGCGTTCAACGGCGCGATCTATAACTTCCCGGAATTGCGTGAAGAGCTGGAAGCCCTGGGCTACGCCTTCTATTCCGGTGGTGACACCGAAGTGCTGCTCAAGGGCTACCACGCCTGGGGCGAAGCCTTGTTGCCCAAGCTCAACGGGATGTTCGCCTTCGCCATCTGGGAGCGCGATGCCCAGCGCCTGTTCATCGCCCGTGACCGCCTCGGCGTGAAGCCGCTGTACCTGTCGCGCACCGGCCAGCGCCTGCGTTTTGCCTCGGCCCTGCCGGCGCTGCTCAAGGGTGGCGATATCAACCCGATCCTCGATCCGGTGGCGCTCAATCACTACCTGAACTTCCACGCCGTGGTGCCGGCGCCGCGCACCCTGCTGGCGGGCATTGAAAAGCTGCCGCCCGCCTCCTGGATGCGCATCGACGCCGATGGCAAGACTGAACAGAAAACCTGGTGGACCCTGCCCTACGGCCCCCACGCCGATGAAGCCAACCTGACCCTGGAAGACTGGACCGACCGCGTGCTCGACAGCACCCGCGAAGCCGTGGCGATTCGTCAGCGGGCGGCGGTGGATGTGGGCGTGCTGCTTTCCGGCGGTGTCGATTCCAGCATGCTGGTGGGCCTGTTGCGGGAAGTCGGCGTGCAGGACCTGTCGACCTTCTCCATCGGTTTTGAAGACGCGGGTGGCGAGCGCGGCGACGAGTTCCAGTATTCGGACTTGATCGCCAAGCATTACGGCACCCGTCACCACCAACTGCGTATCGCCGAAAGCGAAATCATCGAGCAGTTGCCGGCGGCGTTCCGTGCCATGAGCGAGCCGATGGTCAGCCATGACTGCATTGCCTTCTACCTGCTGTCCCGGGAAGTGGCCAAGCATTGCAAGGTGGTGCAAAGCGGCCAGGGCGCCGATGAACTGTTCGCCGGTTATCACTGGTACCCGCAGGTGGATGGCGCAAGCGACCCGTACGCAGCCTACCGCGACGCATTTTTCGACCGCAGCTACGACGACTATGCCGCTACCGTCGCGCCGAAATGGTTGACCGCGAATGACGCCGCCGGTGACTTCGTGCGCGAGCATTTCGCCCAGCCCGGCGCCGATGCGGCGGTGGACAAAGCCCTGCGCCTGGACAGCACCGTGATGCTGGTGGATGACCCGGTCAAGCGCGTCGACAACATGACCATGGCCTGGGGCCTGGAAGCGCGCACGCCGTTTCTCGACTATCGCCTGGTAGAACTGTCGGCCCGCGTGCCGGGCAAATTCAAACTGCCGGACGGCGGCAAACAAGTGCTCAAGGAAGCGGCGCGCCGGGTGATCCCGAGCGAGGTCATCGACCGCAAGAAAGGCTACTTCCCGGTGCCCGGCCTCAAGCATTTGCAGGGTGACACCTTGAACTGGGTGCGTGAGCTGCTGCTGGACCCAAGCCAGGACCGCGGCCTGTTCAACCCGGCCATGCTCGACCGCCTGCTCACCGATCCCCAAGGCCAACTGACCCCGTTGCGCGGCTCCAAGCTGTGGCAACTGGCGGCGCTGAACCTGTGGCTCAGCGAACAAGGAATCTGATTCATGAAACCTCATGCCACGGCTTACAGCCAACGCTTGCTGCGAGGCCAGGCGCCCTCCTACGAGCGCCTGCAAGCCCGCTTCGCCGAAGACGGCAGCGAACTGGACCCCACGCCGATTGCCGTGCATTGCGGTTGGGGCCGGCTGTTGATCGGCCACACCTTCCCGGACCCGGCGAGCCTGGCCCTGGAGTTGCTCAACGAGCAGCCGGGCGAGCGGGATATCGCGCTGTATGTGGCGGCGCCGCAGCAGATCCTCGGGATTGATCCCCAGCAGTTGTTTCTCGACCCGTCCGATACCCTGCGCCTGTGGTTCACCGACTATCGCCCGGCAACCCGGGTGTTTCGCGGGTTCCGGATTCGCCGGGTACAAACCGAGGCGGACTGGCAGGCGGTGAACCAGCTGTACCAGGGGCGCGGCATGTTGCCGGTGGACCCGGCACTGCTGACGCCACGTCATCAAGGCGGCCCGGTGTATTGGCTGGCCGAGGACGAAGACAGCGGCGCGGTGATCGGCAGTGTGATGGGCCTGAACCACCAGAAGGCCTTTCACGACCCGGAGAACGGCTGCAGCCTCTGGTGCCTGGCGGTCGACCCGCAATGTACCCGCCCCGGGGTGGGTGAAGTGCTGGTGCGCCACTTGATCGAACACTTCATGAGCCGTGGCCTGAGCTACCTCGACCTGTCGGTACTGCACGACAACCGCCAGGCGAAAAGTCTCTACGCCAAGCTTGGCTTTCGCGCGCTGACCACCTTCGCCATCAAGCGCAAGAACGGGATCAACCAGCCGCTGTTCCTCGGCCCTGGCCCGCAGGCGGAGTTCAATCCCTATGCGCGGATCATTGTCGAGGAAGCCCATCGGCGCGGGATCGACGTGCAAGTGGACGATGCCGATGCCGGCTTGTTCACCCTGAGCCACGGTGGCCGCCGGGTGCGCTGCCGCGAATCCCTCAGCGACCTGACCAGCGCCATCAGCATGACTTTGTGCCAGGACAAGAGCCTGACCCACAAGGTGTTCAAGGCCGCAGGCCTGAACCTTCCGGCCCAGCAATTGGCCGGCAGTGCCGATGACAACCTGGAGTTTCTCGACGAGCACCAGCGTATTGTGGTCAAGCCGCTGGATGGCGAACAAGGCCAGGGTGTGGCGGTGGATTTGCAGACCATTGAAGACGTGCAAAAAGCCATTGAGGCGGCCCGCCAATTCGACACCCGTGTACTGCTGGAAAGCTTCCACGAAGGCCTCGACCTGCGCATTCTGGTGATCGGCTTTGAAGTGGTCGCCGCCGCCATTCGCCGCCCGGCGGAAGTCACCGGCGATGGCCAGCACTCTATTGGCGCGTTGATCGAGGCTCAGAGTCGTCGGCGCCAGGCCGCCACCGATGGCGAAAGCAAAATCCCCCAGGACGCTGAAACCCAGCGCACCCTGAAGGCGGCCGGCTACGACTACAACAGCATCCTGCCCCGTGGCGAACGCCTGGCGGTGCGGCGTACCGCCAACCTGCACACCGGCGGTTGCCTGGAAGACGTCACCGCCATCCTCCACCCGACCCTGGTGGACGCCGCCGTGCGCGCCGCCCGTGCCCTCGACATTCCCATGGTGGGCCTTGACCTGATGGTGCCGGCCGCCGACCAACCGGACTACGTGTTTATCGAAGCCAACGAACGGGCCGGGCTGGCCAACCATGAACCGCAGCCGACGGCTGAAAAGTTCGTGGACCTGTTGTTCCCGCATAGCCAACCGACGGCGTGAATGATCGTTCCCACGCTCTGCGTGGGAACGCAGCCCGTGACGCTCCGCGTCACAAGAGAGGACGCAGAGCGTCCCATGAGGCATTCCCACGCAGAGCGTGGGAACGATCATCCTCAACTCATCAGGAGTCTTTATGACCCGAACCATCCCCGAACCGGATCTCGCTTACCTGCAAAAAGTGCTGCTGGAAATGCTCGCCATTCCCAGCCCCACCGGGTTTACCGACACCATCGTGCGCTACGTTGCCGAGCGCCTTGAAGAACTGGGCATTCCCTTTGAAATGACCCGGCGCGGCACCATCCGCGCCACCCTCAAGGGCCAGAAAAACAGCCCTGACCGCGCCGTTTCCGCGCACTTGGACACCATCGGCGCCGCCGTGCGGGCAATCAAGGACAATGGCCGCCTGACCCTCGCGCCAGTGGGCTGCTGGTCCAGCCGCTTTGCCGAGGGCAGCCGTGTCAGCCTGTTTACCGATAACGGCGTGATTCGTGGCAGCGTGTTGCCGTTGATGGCCTCCGGTCACGCGTTCAATACGGCCGTGGATGAAATGCCCATCAGTTGGGACCACATCGAACTGCGCCTGGATGCCTACTGCGCCACCCGCGCCGACTGTGACTCCCTGGGTATCAGCGTCGGCGATTTCGTTGCCTTCGACCCGCTGCCGGAGTTCACCGAGAGCGGGCATATCAGCGCCCGCCACCTGGACGATAAAGCCGGGGTTGCCGCGCTGCTGGCAGCGCTCAAGGCGATTGTCGACAGCGGCCAGCCGCTGCTGATCGACTGCCATCCGCTGTTCACCATCACCGAAGAAACCGGCAGTGGTGCGGCGGCGGCATTGCCGTGGGATGTGAGTGAATTCGTCGGCATCGATATCGCTCCGGTAGCCCACGAGCAGCACTCCAGCGAACACGCGGTGAGTGTGGCGATGCAGGACTCCGGCGGGCCGTATGACTATCACCTGTCCCGCCACCTGCTGCGCCTGGCGGCGGAAAATGAGCTACCGGTGCGTCGCGACCTGTTTCGCTACTACTTCAGCGACGCGCATTCGGCGGTGACCGCCGGCCACGACATTCGTACCGCACTGCTGGCGTTTGGTTGCGATGCCACCCATGGTTATGAGCGCACGCACATCGACAGCCTCGCCGCGCTGAGTCGCCTGCTGGGCGCGTACATCCTCAGCCCGCCGGTGTTCGCCAGCGATGCACAGCCGGCCAAGGGCTCCCTCGACCGGTTCAGTCACCAGATCGAACACGACACACAAATGGAGAGTGATACCCGCGTGCCGTCGGTGGACAGCCTGGTGGGCCAAAAAACCTGAGACTGGCAACTCGGATCCCGGCGCAGTAGCATCGCCGGGATTCCCTAGCCGAGGCTTGTATGCTGATTCCCTACGATGCACTTGAAGTCGACACCCTGACCCGCCTCATCGAAGACTTCGTGACCCGCGACGGCACCGACAATGGTGACGACACACCCCTGGAAACACGGGTGCTGCGGGTACGACAGGCGCTGACCAAGGGCCAGGCGCTGATTGTTTTCGACCCCGAAAGCGAGCAGTGCCAGTTGATGCTCAAGCACGATGTGCCCAAGCACCTGTTCGACTGAGACTCAAGGATTGGGCACAGACACTGGATGGGTGTTGGTCTGCTGCCCGTGGCGACTGAGGATCTTCTGATAGACCTCCGCCCGGTGCACATTGACCCCCACCGGCGCTTCCACACCCAGCTTCACTTGGGTGCCGTTCACTTCCAGAATGCGCAAGGTGATCTGGTCACCCACCGAAATTATTTCACCTACCGCGCGGCTTAATACCAGCATGGGGTTCGTCCTTTTTAAGTTACCGAACCCCGACCATGCGCTCCCTGCCTGGCACCATCAATGGCCTTCAGGTTAAACAGGCATGCCTTACACATCAGGGTAAATTACCCTACAGACAGGCAGTGAATAATCTCGAATTACACCCAAGAACCAAACGATATGTTCATATTTGCGGGCGCTCTCTGTGGCGAGGGAGCTTGCTCCCGCTGGGGTGCGAAGCAGCCCCCAATAACGTCAATGCATTCTTTCAGGAAGACTTGGGCGGCTGGTTTTGGGGCTGCTTCGCACCCCAGCGGGAGCAAGCTCCCTCGCCACAACAAGCCCTCGCCACATCAGGTGCTCACCTGAAATTCAACCTTTTACCGCCTGCGACTGAGCTTTCGCCCGCATCTTGTCCGCCATCACGGTCATCTCGTCATACAGCAGTTGCGGGTTCTTCTGTTTCAGTGCCCAGGCCATGCGCCCCTGCTCGTGGGGCAGGATCATGAATTGCCCTTCAGCCACCTGCTGGTAGATGTAGTCGGCGATCTGTGCGGCGGTAATCGGCGAGCTTTCCAGCAGCTTGCCCACCTGGGCCTTCATCGCGGGCGTCGGCCCGCGGAACGAGTCCAGCAGGTTGGTCTGGAAGAAGGATGGGCACACCACATGCACGCCGACTTCCTGTTGCTTGAGTTCCACCAGCAGGCTCTCCGAGAGCGCCACCACGCCGGCCTTGGCCACGTTGTAGTTGCTCATGGCCGGGCCCTGCATCAGGGCGGCCATGGACGCGATGTTGATGATGCGGCCCTTGCTCTTTTCCAGCAGCGGCAGGAAGGCCTTGCAGCCCTTGACCACGCCCATCAGGTTGATCGCGATCTGCCAGTCCCAGTCTTCCAGGGACAGTTCGCTGAAGAACCCGCCCGATGCGACACCGGCGTTGTTGACGATCACGTCGATGCCACCGAGCTTTTCCTCACAGGCCTGTGCGAACGCGGTGAGCTGGCTGTAGTCGCGCACGTCGCAGCGCTGGGTGAAACCGTCACCACCGGCCTGGCGTACAAGCTTGAGGGTTTCTTGCAGGCCCGCTTCGCTGACGTCCGACAAGGCCAGCTGCCAACCCTCACGGGCCCAGCGCAGAGCGATTTCGCGACCCAGGCCAGAACCGGCGCCGGTGATCATCATGCGATTTTGCATAGGAAAGTAGCCTTGTGGTTCACGGAAGAAGTGAGCCGCAGTGTAGCGAAGGTTTTTCCCGCACCCACGCACCATCAGACTGCTGAATGCCCCAGGCAAACCGTGGGCCGGGTCGGATAGCGGGAAACCCGCCAAGTTCCATTTATTTGAACTAAGGACGGTTATTTGCAACGGGGTTAAAGGAAATAAGCAAGTTAGCGAAAAGCTTTAAAAAAACACGGAATTTTCTGCCAAACACAGGGGTCGGAGTTATTAAGGCGTCCGTATCAGTTGTCGGGCCTATCCGTTAAATAACAGGTCTTTTCAGAAGACAATAAGGAAAACAAAACATGAGCCTCATTCTTATCATTATTCTGATCCTCCTGCTGGTCGGCGGTCTTCCAGTGTTCCCTCACTCACGCAATTGGGGTTACGGGCCATCGGGTATTCTCGGTACTGTGTTGGTAGTGCTGTTGATTCTGTTGTTGCTCGGCAAGATATAACGCGTTCCAGCGTGCAAAAAAAAGAGGCCTTGAAAGGCCTCTTTTTTTATGCGCGGGTATTTAGTCCGGCTTGCCGTCCACTACACCGGCGGTGTTGTCCAGCAGGCTCTTGGTAGCGGTCTGCAGGAACGATTCGAGCTTCTGCTTCAACGCAGCCTCGTCCGGCGACTCTGGAATCACTTTCCCGGTCGGGTTGGCGCCCAGTTCGTATTCCCACAACTTCGGCGGCATTTCCTTGGGCAGTACCAGCACGCGGTCACCGGTAAGCAAGGCGACGGTCTGGTCGCTGCCCGACGGCTTGATCACGCCAAAGCCCTTGTCGCCTTCCGGCAGGTTGAGCAGGTCGCGGCCCCAGCACTGGTGCAGGGTGTCACCGCCCAGGCGGCCCATGATGGTCGGCACGATGTCGATCTGGGTGCCCACGGTGTGGTCACGCTCGCCGAACTTCTCCTGCATGCCCGGTGCGATCATCAGCATCGGCACGTTGAAGCGGCCCAGGTCCATTTCGGTGATCTGCTGCTCGTTGCCGAAGCCGTGGTCGCCCACGATCACGAACAGGGTTTCCTTGAAGTACGGCTCCTTGCGGGCCTTTTCAAAGAACTGGCCCAAGGCCCAGTCGGAGTAGCGCATGGCCGTCAAATGCTCGTTGAGGCTGCCACGGTCGGTGACCTTCTCGACCGGCAATGGCGTCGGCAACGCGTACGGCGTGTGGTTGGACAGGGTTTGCAGCAGCGCATAGAACGGCTTGCCGCCTTCACGGGCCTTCAACTCTTCCAGGCCACGGTTGAACATGTCCTGGTCGGACACGCCCCAGGTCGGGTCCGAGAACACCGGGTTGACGAAGTCATTACGCCCGATGAAGTTGGTCATGCCCTGGTTGCTGAAGAAGCCCGACTGGTTATCCCAGGCGAAGTCGCCGTTGTAGACGTACACGTCATCGAAATCGCGATGGCTGAGCAACTGCGGCAGGCCCGACAGCTTGTGGCTGCCTTCCGGAGTCTGCATCAGGTATTCGAAACCCGGCAGGTTCGGGAAGCAGGCCATGGTGGCGAACATACCCTGGTGGGTGTGGGTGCCGTTGGAGAAGAAGTGGTCGAACAGCAGGCCTTCCTTGGACAGTTTGTCGAAGTACGGCGTGATGTTGCCCGGGCGGCCCAGGGCGCCCACCGAGTGACCGGCGAAGCTTTCCATCAGGATAACCACGACGTTCTTGATCGGCAGGGTCTTCTCGGCCGGCGGCGTGAAGTCACGGCGTACCGCGGCGGTGTCGGTGTCGACCAGTTTCTCGCTCGGCAATACCAGCATGTCGCGCACGGTCTGGGTGGCCAGCGGCTGCTCCAGGGTGGCTTTCCAGATGTTCGAACGCTCCTCGGAGAAGCGCGATTTCGCCGCCGCAATCAGCGACAAGGTACCGTTGAGGCCCAACTGGTTGGCGAAGTTCGAGTCGGTGGTGTACACGTCGCCCCAACGCAGTGGCGGGCCCTGGCGCAGGGTGCCACGGATGGCGACCACGGCGACCAGCAGGCAGACCACGAACACCGCGATGCGCGTGTACCACGGCGCTACCTGGCGAGTGCCGATGCTGCCACCACTGAACGGGCCGCGTGGGCGCGTTGCACGGTCGGCGCCTTTGAAGGCGATGCTCAGGATCAGCGTACCCACGGCCCAGGCCAGCAGGTAGCGCACCACCGGGAAACCGTACCAGAGCATGCTCATCACGGTTTTCGGGTCTTCCTTCACGTACTGGAAGACCAGCCCGTTGAGGCGCTGGTGGAACTCGCGGTAGAAGTCCATTTCCATCAGGCCCAGGAACAGCGCGATGCTGGACGCGACCGTCAGCCACAAGCGGAAGAACCCGCGCGCCGCCATGGCCCGTACGCTGAACAACGCCAGCAGCAGCGGCACCAGCACGTACATCACCAGGCGGATATCCAGGCGCAGGCCGTTGGCGAACGCTTCAAGGAAAGTCGAGGCCGGTGTGTCGAGGATCATCTCGCGGTTGTAGACCAGCAGCGCCAGGCGCAGCAGGGAGAACATCACCATCATGATCAAGGCACAAAGCAGCGTGTACGCCAGATGGGATTTGACGGTCGGTTGCAGCAAGCGATTAGAAGCTCGCTGCTGATTCAGGGCGTCCGGGTTTGCCATGTCGTTTTAGGACCCATTGGAAGTTTAAGTTGCGAATGAATACAGCGGCGCCCCGCCCTCGCCCAGGCAGGCTGGGGTAGACGGTGAACGCAATGGCGCAAATGGTGCCCGATCAACGCCGGCAACGCCATTGATTACTCACTCCTGCAGTAGGTGGGCACTCGTTTTAGAGCACTCGACAGGGGAAATAGCCGGCGAATTGTCTTGGATGGAATGTGAAAATTTTGTACAGCGAATATCTCGAAACACAATAACGGGCGTACGGAAACAGATGTGGGAGCGGGCTTGCTCGCGAATACGGTAAATCAGTCGATACATCAGGTGACTGTTACACCGTATTCGCGAGCAAGCCCGCTCCCACACTTACTGTGCCCGCTCTGGATAGCGTTGTTTGGATCAGATCCGCACGTTACCGCGCGGCCCGGCGATCGCCCAGATGATCAAGCCCAGTACCGGCAGCAGCAGGATCAACAGGATCCACAACACTTTGGCGCCGGTACTCGCGCCGCTTTTGAACACGTTGATGATCGCCCAGATATCCAGCGCGAGGATGATCAACCCGATCAGACCATTAAAAGTGGAACCCATGGTGTCGCTCCTAAGTGAGGGCTTGCCTGCTTAGGATAGTCAGCCGTGGCCGGGGGTTCCGTTTTATTTCAGACGTGTACCGCAACGCGCAGAGCTTCCAGCGATGGTTCGCCCTTTATGCCGGTTTCGGCACACAACTCCAGCACCCGTGGCACGTCGTTGCCGTAGACCAGCACAGCCTGGATCTCGTCGTCCAGCAACTGGCTGAAGTTCATCAGCACGTAGCCGCCGTTCTCCGGGTTGAGGGCGCTCATCTGGATCTGGATGCGGTTCAGCGCGGTCAGGGGTTCGGTCTTGGCCAGTTGCTTGGGCTTGAGGTTGAACGCCACGCCGGGGCCAAAGGAGGCGACGATCTGGGCGAACAGGTCCTGGTAAGTGTCGGCCTGGAACAGCACGGTGTCGGGCAGGCTGCCGACAACGATCCACTCGCCCAGGGGAATCGGGAAAGTGCCGTCGTAGTTGATGTCGGGGTTGGCGGCCAGGAAGGCTTCAGGATCGGCGTAGGCCTGGGCCGCCTCGTCCGCCACCCTGGCGATCTCGGGTTCGCTCATGCAGCCGGAGCTGATTTTGCTGATGAGTTCGACGAGTGCGGTTTTCATGGGGTGGTCCTGTGGCGGGGCTGATTTTGAGGGCGCAAAGCCTACACCAGTTTTTCCAACTGCGCCGCCGTATCCACCGCCCCCATGGTCTGGGCCGCTGCCAGCGCGGTCACGCCCTGGGCATCGGTGGCCTTGGGATTGGCGCCCTGGCTGATCAGGTAGTCCACCATTTCGGTACGGTTGAACATCGCCGCCATCATCAAGGCGGTGCGACCATCAGAGGATGCGCCTTCGACCAACGCTCCGCCTTCGATCAATGCCTTGACCACCGGCAGGTTGCCCTTGAACGCCGCGCCGGCAATCGGCAGCTGGTTCTTGTCGTTGGCAATCTGGGGGTCGGCCTTGAATTCCAGCAGCACTTTCACCGCGTCCACATGACCATGGTAGGCCGACAGCATCAACAGCGTATCGCCATTGTGGTTGCGCAGGTTCGGCGGCAAGCCCTTGGCCAGCAACGCAGCCAGCATCGCGGCATCGCCCTTGCGCGCCACGTCGAACACCTGCTCGGCAAATTCGGCGGCTTCGTCTTCGGTCATTTGTTTGGCTTGGTCTGACATGTGGGGCTCCTTGTCTGGTGTTTCATAAGGCGCCCAGTCTCGCGATGGAGTTCCCCACTGTCATGCCTTTTTTCCCAAAAGCGGCGATAGGCAGAATCAATAACGGAACTTGCCCGCCTGGATGTCCGCCAACAGTTGCCCGGTGACCGGCACATAACTGTCCGACCCAGGCAGCCAGGCAAAGATCGGATCATCACCGGCCTTGCCCGGGTCGAACGCTTCCTCCTTGAGTTTCACCTTCTGGTATTTGAAGGTGCCCGTGGTTTCCATCTTCACCTTGATCCGCAGGAACAACGGCACCGCATACGCGGGCAATTGCCCGTGGGCGAAGGTCAGCAACTCGCGCATGTCCAAGGAAGCCAGGGATTCGGCAGGCGTAATGGCCGCCATGCCCGCGCGGCCGTTGGTGTTTTCAATCTCCACGCCGTAGGCCACCACTTCGGAAATCTGCGGGTGCTGCAGGAAGATGTTCTCGACTTCGGTGGTGGAGACGTTCTCACCTTTCCAGCGGTAGGTGTCCCCCAGCCGGTCAACGAATTGGGCGTGGCCGAAGCCGATATTGCGCAACAGGTCGCCGGTGTTGAAATAACGGTCGCCCTTCTCGAACACGTCGCTGAGCACCACCTTGCGGTTCTTCTCGGGGTCGGTGTAGCCGTCGAACGGTGCCTTGTCATCGATCCTGGCCAGCAGCAGCCCCTGGCCCCCCTTGGGCACTTCGCGCATGAAACCGTCGGCGCCGCGAATCGGCTCACAGCTGTCATGGGCGTAGTCCACCAGTGCCCAGTGCATCAGGGAAAAGCCGATGGTGTTGTCGAAGTTCAGCACATTGGTGAAGCCGATGTTGCCGTCACTGGCGGCGTACAGCTCGCAGATATGATCAACGCCAAAGCGCTGCTTGAACTCAGCCCAAACCCCTGGGCGCAGGCCGTTGCCGATCATCTTCGTCACCCGGTTGTCCAGGTCGCGCCCATGGGCAGGCTGGTCGATCAGGTAGCGGCACAGCTCGCCGACATAACCCAGGGTGGTCGCATTGAATTTGCGCACATCGTCCCAGAACTGGCTGGCGCTGAACTTGCGGCGAATCGCGAACCCCGACGCCCCGGCAATCGCCGAACCCCAGCACACGCACAGGCCAGTGGCGTGATACAGCGGCAAGGTGCAATAGACGACATCCTCGGGCCCCATATCCAGGGCGATGGTGCCGAAACTGGCCGAGGACTTCATCCAGCGGCCATGCTTGAAAATGCCGGCCTTGGGCAAGCCGGTGGTGCCGGAGGTGTAGATATAGAAGCAAGGGTCGTTGAAAAAAATCTGCTGGGTGCTGGCGGGGTTTTCCACCGGGCGGTCGGCGCTGGCAGCCATCAGGTCGACGTAATCCGGCGGCACATGGCTGTGCTGCTGATCGGCAATAAACCAGGTTTTATCCGCCTCGATGGCCACCTGGCTGCGCACGGCCTCGTAGGCCCCTAACAACTCGGCTCCCACCACGATGGCCGCCGGTGCCACCAGGTTGAGGCTATGTACCAGCGCCGCCTGGGTTTGCGAGGTATTGAGCATCGCGCAAATGCCGCCCACCTTGGCCACGGCCAGTACGCTGAGCAACAACTCGGGGCGGTTCTCGATAAACAACGCCACCACGTCGCCCTTGCCGATCCCCTGCTGCTGCAGGTAGTGAGCCATGCGGTTGGCCTGCTGGTTGGCCTGGCGGTAGCTCAGCACCGTGTCGCCATACAGCAGCGCGGGGCCGTCGGGGTTGCGTTGGGTGGCTTGTTCAAAGGTCCAGCCCAGGCCGCACGGCTGGTCGGGATCGGTGATGTTGGCAACGCGGATTCCGCGCACCAGGCGCGGCAGTGCACGGACAATGGTGGGCACCTTACGCAGCATCATGCCCCAGGTGATCATGTCACTTGGCGGGTGGTTCATGGCGGGAACGTCCTTTTTCTTATTGTTCGTATGACCCTCAAAGCACCCATCGCACTGTAAGACCCGCGCCGAATGCCTTGCAGGAAAATACGCCAGCCGTTCTTCGGCTGTACACGCAGGATTTGAAAAGTTTTGTATCTCGAAAGGAAAAGGAATTTAGCGCACCGCCAGGTGGTCACTATGGAAGACCTGCCTTGCGTGCCAGCTGTGAAACACTTGGCAAAACCCCGCAAAATGCAGGATGCACGATGGCCATTCATGCAAATTGCACGAAACTGGAAATCTTAAAATTTTATAACTGATTGATTTATAACGATTTTTTAAGATAGTCAGTACTGGCACAATCACTGCACCTATCACTCCACGCTGCAAAACATGAGCTAACGGAGCTGATAGACATGAGCCTGATCCAAGATAAATTTTCTTCTGTGTTCTCCAATTTCGACGTCACCACCCAGGCGCGTCCTGATGGCGGCATCCTGCTGACCTTGCGTAACAGCGAAGGCAAGCAGATCAAACGTTCGATCTCTTATCAGCAACTGCACACGGCCGACCAACTGACGTGGGTCATCAGCGCCATTCGCCGCGACCTGGCTGAACAAGCCAGCGACCTGCCACAGATTTCGATGCTGCAAAGCCAGAACCGCTTTGCCCTGCCGACCTACCATTCGGCTTGACCGTCATGCAGGACCCGAACAGGTCGTGGTGCCGTTGCGCACCACGGCCTTTTTTTATTTGCACAATCCCTGTTTCACCGCCTCGTTCACGGCCTGGACCCGGTTAGTCACCTGCAACTTGCCGTAGATGTTGCGCAGGTGAAACTTCACCGTGGCCTGGGAGATGGAGCGAATCCTGCTGATTTCCCACACCGTCTTGCCCTCGACCGCCCAATGCAGGATTTCCCGTTCCTTTGGGGTCAGGGGTTTACCCGACAACATCGCACGCGCCTTGCGGTTGGCAACCGGCGCGCTGTCCGTTTGCGTGGACGGTTGTTCCTGTGGCTCCGAACCGCTCATGCAGGCCTCTCTCTTCATATAGGTCTTGTAACGCCCGAAGTCGGATTACTCCTATTGACAGGCGAATAAATATTGAGACCAGAGAGAGTTACACAAAGAGTGGAACTAATAAGTAAGGTCAACGATAAACAGCTGTTACCCACAAACTTTCAAGTTTATTCCTACAGCGATTTCCAACCTGAAGGAATTGAAGTTAAAAAAATGCCCCCTGTTCAGGAGGCATTGCCGGACGAACTTAGTCATCAAGCCGAGGAAAACCCTCGGCGATCGCGTCGCCGGTCAGCATGACCGCCAGCCCTTCAGGGTCACTGAACAGGCGGATCGCCACAAAGTGCGGGTTCTCCCCCATATCAAACCAGTGCGGGATGCCGCTCGGCACCAAGATCAGGTCGTTTTTCTCGCAGAACACCGCGTACACATAATCTTCGATGTGCAAGGTAAACAGCCCACGACCCGCTACGAAAAAACGCACGTGGTCTTGGGCCATGCGGTGTTCGTCGAGTCGCTCGGCGCGCAATTGGGCTTTCTGCGGGTGATCGTTGCTGACGCGGAGCACATCAACGGTGGTGTAGCCGCGCTCGGTCATCAGCTTGTCGATGGGCGCCTGGTAGGCGGCGATAATCTCAACCTCGCTGGCCCCGGGCTCAAGTCGGGTAGTCGCCTGCCAGCGATCGAACCCCACACCCAGCTCGGCCAGGGTCGAGGCGATATCGTCCTGGTGAGTCAGGACCTTGTTCGGGGTGTCGGGGGTGCAGACGTGGTAAACCGCGAGATAGCTCATCAAACTCTTCCTCTGTCACGGGAGCCGCTCATGGCCGCTCCTCTTGCAATCGAATGCCAATGATTAGGGCGGCGGCCAGGGCCGCGACGCTGGCAATGCTGAAGGTCAGGGTCGGCCCCAGCAGGTTCCAGCTGTAACCTGAATAGAGTGCGCCCAGCGCACCGCCGGTACCGGCCAGTGCCGCATACAGTGCCTGGCCCTGCCCTTGCTGGCGAGCGCCAAAGCTGCGTTGCACGAACTGGATGGCCGCCGCGTGAAAACTGCCGAAGGTCGCCGCGTGCATCACCTGCGCCAGCAACAGCACCCAGAAGAATTCGGCAAACGAGCCCAGCAGCAACCAGCGCAGTGCGGCCAGCAGGAAACTCGCCATCAATACCCGGCGTACCGAAAAGCGCGTGAGAATCCGGCTCATGGCCAGGAACATCAAGACTTCCGCCACCACGCCCAGCGCCCACAACATGCCGATCACGCCACGGCTGTAACCGAGGTGTTCAAGGTGCAGGGTGAGGAAGGTGTAGTACGGACCATGGCTCATCTGCATCAGCGCCACACACGCATAGAACGCCAGCACGCCGGGGCTGCGCAGTTGCCGCAAAAAGCCGTCACCGGCCAGGCGATTCCCCTGGCTCAGGGGCTGCGCATTCGGCACCCAGAGGCTGGCGCCGATGATGCCGGCCATGATCACCACGACCACCATCGGGTAGATATCCAGGCTCAGCCAGTCGAACAAGCGGCCCATGATCACCACGGTGAGGATAAAACCGATGGAGCCCCACAACCGCACCTGGCTGTAGCGCGAGGTCTGGCCTTGCAGGTGCGCGAGGGTGATGACTTCAAACTGCGGCAGGACCGCGTGCCAGAAGAACGCGTGCAAGGCCATCACCAGCGCCAGCCAGGCGTAAGTCTTGCTGACAAAGATCAACGAGAAACTCACCAGGGTGCACACCGCGCCAAAGCGCACGATGGCCAGGCGCCGGCCGGTGTAATCCCCCAGCCAGCCCCACAGGTTGGGTGCCACGCAGCGCATCAGCATGGGGATGGCCACCAGCTCGCCGATGCGCGCGCTGGAGAACCCAAGGTGATCGAAGTACAACGCCAGGAACGGCGCCGTCGCCCCCAGCAGGGCGAAATAGAACAGGTAGAAGCTGGAGAGTCGCCAGTATGGAAGGGCTTGCGTCAGCATAAGTGACTTGTGGCGAGCGAGCCTGCTCGCGCTGGGGCGAGAAGCTCCCCCACTAGAAGCGCCGCAGTTCTCCAGGTCCTACCGGGTTGCAGGCTTTGGGGCCGCTGCGCAGCCCAGCGCGAGCAAGCTCGCTCGCCACACACGGTCACAGCTGGCCCAATACCGGAGTACTGACTTTTACGTCGGCGTTTTGCCCACGATGGCGCAGCAGGTGGTCCATCAACACGATGGCCATCATCGCTTCGGCAATCGGCGTGGCGCGGATGCCGACGCAAGGGTCGTGACGGCCCTTGGTGATCACGTCCACCGGGTTGCCGTGCACATCGATCGAACGGCCTGGCGTGGTGATGCTGGACGTCGGCTTGAGGGCCAGGTGCGCAACGATCGGCTGGCCGGAGGAAATGCCGCCGAGAATGCCGCCGGCGTTGTTGCTGAGGAAACCTTCCGGGGTCAGCTCGTCACGGTGCTCGGTGCCACGCTGGGCCACACAATCGAACCCGACGCCGATTTCCACGCCCTTGACCGCGTTGATGCTCATCAGCGCGTGGGCCAGTTCGGCATCGAGGCGGTCGAAGATCGGCTCGCCCAGGCCCGGCATCACGCCTTCGGCAACCACGGTGATCTTGGCGCCGACGGAATCCTGGTCGCGGCGCAACTGGTCCATATAGGCTTCCAGCTCCGGCACTTTATCCGGGTCTGGGCAGAAGAAAGCGTTGTCTTCGACGCTGTCCCAGGTCTTGAACGGGATTTCGATCGGGCCCAGCTGGCTCATGTAGCCGCGGATCACGATGCCCTGGGTCGCCAGGAACTTCTTGGCAATCGCACCGGCCGCCACGCGCATCGCGGTTTCCCGCGCCGAGCTGCGGCCACCGCCACGGTAGTCGCGCTCGCCGTATTTGTGGTGGTAGGTGTAGTCGGCGTGGGCCGGGCGGAACAGGTCCTTGATCGCCGAGTAGTCCTTGGACTTCTGGTCGGTGTTGCGAATCAGCAGGCCGATGGCGCAGCCGGTGGTGCGGCCTTCGAACACGCCGGAGAGGATTTCGACTTCGTCGGCTTCCTGGCGCTGGGTGGTGTGGCGGCTGGTGCCGGGCTTGCGGCGGTCGAGGTCACGCTGCAGGTCTTCCAGGGACAACTCGAGGCCCGGCGGGCAGCCGTCGACAATGGCGACCAACGCCGGGCCATGGCTTTCGCCCGCGGTGGTAACAGTGAACAGCTTGCCGTAGGTATTGCCGGACATGCAGGGCGCTCCGTGAAATCAGTTGAATCAAGTCAACCGTACTAACTTAACGCGGCCAGTATACGCAGGCTAACCGACTTGTTCATCCT